>JAHJQI010000105.1 GCA_018819265.1 Alphaproteobacteria bacterium | reverse complement strand
GGCGCCGTGGGCGTGATGATGGCGATGGTCATGGGGGTCAGGGACCGGTCGACGCTCATTCGAGCCTGCGATCTCGGCATCGCTTTCCAACTTACCAATATTTCCCGGGATGTCATCGCGGACGCCGATTCCGGGCGGGTCTATCTCCCCGCGGAATGGCTGGACGAAGCTGGGCTTGATGCAACTTCAATCGGCGACCCTGCCAAGCGCCAGCAGTTGTTCGCAGTCGTGACGCGGCTCCTTTATCATGCTGACGGATACTACGATTCCGCCAAGGAGGGGATCGGCCGGCTGCCATTCCGATGCGCCTGGTCGATAGCGTCTGCGCATCGCATCTATCGGGCGATCGGATCAGAGATCCGCCGTGCCGGGCCCGCCGCCTGGGACTGCCGGGCAAGAACGAACGGCTGGCAGAAAGTCGGGCACGTCGGGCTTGCCGCAACAGATGCAGCGTCCGCTGCAACGCTCGGCCGCCGTATCAAGCCACGGCCGCGCGACCACTTGTGGACGCCACCGGCTCTGCGTGAGGACGCAAGAGCATCGGTTGCAGACTTCGACGCATTTTCTCGCGCATCAGCCTAGAAGATGTTCAGCAAAAGTGTGCGCGGCTTTGCGGCTCGAACATGCGATAAAACGAGGACAGGAGTAGCGCGGCTCAGCAGACAGCAGCAAGTGGATGCCAACAGCGCGATTGCTTCACCAGGATGTCCGTTGGTTCAGGAATTCGACAATTCGCCGCTTCGGCGTTCTGCCAGATACTCGGCGTGCGCGCCGGGAAGCCGCCACCAGGGTACGCCGGGTTGCAGATGATGCTCGTGATGATAGCCGAAGTGGAAACAGGTCAGAAGGGAGGTCCATCTTGGGTAGAGGTTGGTTCGGGCATTATGCCGATCGGCGAAGTCATCGTTGTCAGGCCGGTGCGGCAGATAGGTTCCAAAGGTGAACAACTGCACCGAAGACAGAAGCGCTGGAAGCGTCCAGAACACGAGGACGTTGGCGATGTCGGCGCCCAGCAGCGCGATGTAGACCAGCACTGTAACGGCGATGAACAGATACTCGCGCCAGCCGAAATATTCGGTGAAGAATTTCCAGTACCAGGCAAGGAAGGAATGCGGCGGCTCTTCGTCGAAGTCGGGATCGTCGGCGGTTCCAGGATGGCGGTGGTGGGCGTGGTGCTTGCGGTTCATGGCGTCGAAATTGAAACCGGCGTAGAGCGTCATGCAGACCTGGCCGACAACGCGATTGATCGCGGGGCGAAAGGGAACCAGCGACCCATGCATGCAGTCGTGAGCCACGACGAACATTCCAACGTAGAGCCAGCACTGCACCAGGACCATCGGTACGATGAGCCACGCCATATCGAAGCGCAACGGCATGAAGAACACGCCCGCGACATGAATCGCCGCCCAGGCCGCAATGATCACTGCCGCCAGCGTCATGCCGATCGCCGCCTGGCGGTCGCGGGATATCTTCATGGCATCGTTTGCCTGCCGGTGCAGACCGGTCATCGCGCGCTCTCCACTCCGATGCAAATCCGGCGGCACGCGGTCACAGGGGGCGTGCGCACGTACGGCATACGGTTAAGTCCCGTGCAACAGATTACCCAGCTTCCGCCCGGCACAACAGTGGTTTCGTCAGAGGCCGGGGTCGGCACTTCGGTCATTCGGGAAACTTCACCATGCAGAAGATGTTGACATCAAAAGAGCTCGAAAGCGGCAACGGCGGATCGCGTGCAGTGGTCGTCGGCGCCGGCTTCGGCGGCATTGCAGCCGCGCTCAGGCTGCGTGCCAAAGGCTACCGGGTCACCCTCCTGGACCGCGCGCTTCGGCTTGGCGGCAGAGCGCAGGTGTTCGAACGGGATGGCTTCCGTCATGATGCAGGCCCAACCGTCATCACCGCTCCATTCCTGTTCGACGAACTGTTCGAGCTGTTCGGCAAATCCCGTGCAGATTACGTCGACTTCGTCCCGCTCGACCCGTGGTATCGTTTCCGCTTCCAGGATGGTTCGACCTTCGATTACGGCGGCACGATCGAGGAAACGCTCGCGGAAATCCGGCGCATCGAACCCGCCGACGCCGATGGCTATCTGCGGATGCTCAAACACTCCGAAAAGCTGTTCGACGCGGGCTTTACCGAACTCGCACATCAACCGTTCCACAACATTTCGACGATAATCCGCGAAATCCCCCGGCTGGCAAAGCTGAGGACGTACCGGACGGTCTGGCAACTGGTCGCCGCCTACTTCAAAAATGAGAAAATCCGGCAGGCATTCTCGATCCAGCCGCTGCTCGTCGGCGGCAATCCCTTTACGACGACCAGCATCTACGGGCTCATCCATTTCCTCGAGCGCAAGTGGGGCGTCTATTTTGCGATGGGTGGAACGGGCGCGCTGGTTGCAGCCTTCGGCAAGCTGATGGAAGAAGAAGGCATCGATGTCCGGCTTTCGACCACCATCAGGAGAATCACCTTGGACGGCCGCAAGGCCACCGGCGTCGAACTCGAGGACGGCACGCGGATAGCTGCGGATATCGTGGTCTCGAATGCCGACCCGTTACGCCTCTACCGCGATCTCGTCGCGCAAGAGGCGCAATCGACCGGTATCAAGCTGAAGCGGAAATCCAGGGTCTCGATGGGACTTTACGTTGTCTATTTCGGCACGACGCGGACTTACCCCGACGTTGCCCACCACACGATCTGGTTCGGGCCGCGCTACCGCGAGCACCTCAAGGATATCTTCGACAGAAGGATTCTAGCCGACGACTTTTCGCTGTACGTGCATCGACCCACGGCAACCGACAAGAGCTTTGCCCCGGAGGGGTGCGAGTCGTTTTATGTGCTGTGCCCGGTGCCGAATCTCGACTCGGGTCACGACTGGAGGATCGAGGGGCCGCGCCTCAAGGAAAAGATCATCGACGCGCTCGACAAGACGATGCTGCCTGGACTGCGCGAGAGCATGACGGCCGATTTCATCATGACGCCCCAGGACTTTGCCGACGACTACCTTAGCGTTGCCGGTGCCGGTTTTTCCATTGCTCCGCACTTCACGCAGTCGGCCTGGTTCCGTTTCCACAACCGCTGCGAGTCGATCGAGAATCTCTATCTCGTCGGCGCCGGGACGCATCCTGGCGCCGGGCTGCCCGGCGTCGTGTCCTCAGCCAAAGCGGTCGATCAGATGATCGCGCCGGCGCAGGGCGCGAACCGATAGACTCCGCATCCCGGCAAATCTCGGGCATTGAGAAGTCCGCACTCGATCAAACGAAATAAAAAGCGCCACCCCGCGTGCGACAGGGTGGCGCCCAGGGGGCCAAGTAAGCAGGGAACTCGCCTACTTGGCTGGAGGTGTCAACGAAGCCAGGTAATCCTTCAACATGTTGGCACCGTAGAGCGGCTTTTGAACGCCCTGATGGCAGGTCGCGCAGTTGGCCTTGGGCGCATCGCCGGTCGGCCCGAGCCGCGCGGCCGGATAGGCATCCTTGAGTGGATCGAGGAACTTGGCGTTGAGGTCCCCGACCATGCGGATCCCGTGCCAGGCGGAAACCCGCTGCGGAGTGCTTTGCTGCCAGTTGCCGAAGGTGCTGGTGTTGTGACAGGCCGTGCAGTTGACGCCGAGGGACTGGGACATGTGCATCATCAAACTGTACGTCCATTCCGCGTCCTGGATGGTCTTGTCGAAGTCCTTGGTAATCGCAACCTGATCCTGCACGCGGATCGGATGCTCTTTGCCGCCGGCAAACTTCGACAGCGGATCGACGGGTAGCGAGGAGAAGGCGGCCAACTTGACGCCCGCCTTGTTCTGCCCATTGGCGTTGCCCACCATCCGGCCCGCATTTCTCTCGGGATTATCGAACCAGATGTTCTCGGGAACGTTCTTGCCGCGGTGGCAGGTGTAGCAGGTCACCCCCGTCTGGCCGACATGCTTTTGCCAATCGCCGTTGATGTACTGCGTCATCTCGAACATGCGCCGTGAGATGACCTTGGCGTAGGGCGCGTCCGACTCGAAGTTGCCATCCTCGCCATGGCAGTAGGCACAGCCCTGCTCGGGAGACACCCACTCGGTAATCGCCGCCATGACGCGATTGAACTGCGCTTCGCTGAGGTGACCGAGAACCTTGACGTTCTTGTAGACTTCCGATGCGCGCGGCCCCTCCATTTCGGCAGCCTCAAGGGGAGGTTGCGGTTCTGGAACGGCATTCAAGGCCGCGAGTGCAGCGGAGGTTTTTCGGTTTGTGTTCACCTCCATACCAATGCCACGGTAACCGACCTGCGTCTTGTCGGACGGCACCTTCAAGAACCACCCAGCGAGTGCGGCAAAGCCAATCACGGCAACGATGGTGACCGGTAGCAAATACGGTTCGCGGTTCATTTCACACCTCCTGCTGCTGCGGAGGGATCAGCAATCGCGTCCGCTGGGAACATCGCCGGATAGGAAGGGGCGAAGTCGTGCTTGACGGCCCACAGGTACCAGTTGTCGACAACCGTGCCGGTCAGCAGGATGCCGATGCCGCCCGTCAGCGTACACAGCACCGCAAACCACCAAGCCCAGCGATGGATCGATTCCATGGTCGCGTTGAAGCCCATGGTCCAGCGCCAGAACAGCGCAGCGCGTTCCGAAGCCGTGCCGCGGTCGGTGATCTGCTCGATCTCACGATCGCCACCGAACCGGCTGACGGCGAGGATGGTGGCTCCGTGCATCGCGAACAAGACAGCCGAACCGTAGAGGAAGGCGATCGAGAGGGCGTGGAACGGGTTGTAGAAGAGGTTGCCGTAGCGGATCGAGAACGCCGCCGTCCAATCGAGGTGGGGGAAGATACCGAACGGTACCGCTTCGCTCCAGCTGCCCATGAGAAGCGGCCGGAAGAAACCGAGCACAAGGAAGAGCCAGATCGCGGAGGCAAAGGCCCAGGGGACGTGGGTCCCCATGCCGAGCTGAATGGCTCGCCGGTACATCTTTACCCACCACAGAAGAATGGAGATGGTGATGAGCTGACCGGCAATCATGTACCAGCCGCCTTCACCCAGAGGCGGCCAGGACAAGCCGTACTTGGGATCAGGTGGATCGAGGCTCAGCCAGAAGAGCTGGCGGACGAACTGGATCGGATCGTAGTGAACCGATGCCAGCATATTAAGCCCGATGATATTGAACCCGAGAACGCCGAGAATGAGCGAGACCAGCCCAATACCACCGAGATGAATCGGACCGATCTGCGCATTGCCGATGCGGCCGAGCAAGTTGGAGAAGCCTACCCCGCCGATGCGAGGCATGTCGTGTGAGGGCAGTGCGATGCCGGGCTCGCCCGGTCCGCGGACCTGCACACGCGTGAAGATATTTTGATAATCAGCCATGACTTGACATCCCGTCGCTTAGTTCCAGATCGGCAGATCCAGCCACCAGTTCCACCACTCGGGCCAACCGCGGGTCCAGTAGGGGCCGCTTATCACGATACAGACCGCGCTCCAGAAAGCCGCACTCAAGGCCAGGAAGAGTCCCAGGCGGTGAATTCCGAGCGTGCCGATGGAATAGCCGATCGCGTCACGGAAATAGGTGTCTTCGTGATCCGGCGTTTTGACATCCTCTCCCTTCTGGGGATTGACCGAAGAAAGGATGAGGCCGCCATGAAGGGCCAATGCGAAGACGTTCGTGAAGAAGAAGCTCACCGCTATCATGTGGGCGGGGTTGTAGTGAAAGTGGAGATACTGGTAGCCAACGTTCGATACCCAATCGAGGTGACTGAATATTCCATAGGGGAAAGCATGTCCCCAGCCGCCCATCAGCACCGGTCGAATCACGACGAGGGTGAAATAAGCGAGTATTGCGAAGCTGAAGGCGAAGGGAATGTGATATCCCATGCCGAGTTTTCTTGCGATTTCAGCCTGGCGAAGCGCCCATGATATAAAAGCCCCCAGCGCGCAAACCGTGATGATTTGCCAAAGCCCGCCCTCTTTCATTGGAGCAACGCCAAGACCGTATTTCAGGTCGGGCGGCGCGATGCTGATGGTCCAGGGATTGAACGTTCCCTGCAAAGCAGCACCCCAGAAGATCAGGGCGGTTCCAAGCAATGAGAAGAAGATGGTCGTGAAGCCGAAAAATCCGACATAGAAGGGGCCAACCCAAAAATCGAACAGATCACCTCCGACCAGCGTCCCACCGCGAACGCGGTATTTTCTTTCAAAGTTAAGCAGTGCCATCTGCGCACTCCATGAGCAGAATTACTTGCGGAATTTGATCCGTAGGAAGGCCGACTGCGGCGGCGGCACACAGAAACCAAGAAGATTCAATGTGCCGCCCGCCAAAACGTCACGGTCAACTCCGTTAGGTTGCCAACCGTTTCGTCGTCGCCGGCCCTTCGATAGTGACCGACCCGGTTTTCGTGTAGGACTTCTGTTCAAGCCAGTTGTACCGGTCGGTGCTGAGCAAGATCAGATGAATCATGATCGCCAAAAAGCCTAGCCAGGCATAAAGGGCGACCATGATGGTGCGGACACCGAATAACTGCCAAATGCGCCACATTCTAATTCTCCTTAGCGCTTGGTGTGACTTTGAATTCTAATTCGAGAATCGATTACTCGCTTTCCCGCCTAGAGCGGAATCCAGGGTTTCCAGATCCAGCAAAGAAGATGTGCGACCAGGGCGATCGCGATGAAAACCACCATGTAGCTGTAGAAGCCCTGATGGATCTCCTTAGCTTGCGCGTCGGTCAGGTTATTTGGGTCGAAGTCTTGAGGCATTTTTCAACTCCGGCATAAGGACTTGAGCCCGTTACCGTGCTGTTCCTGCACGGCGAGGATGCGCCACGGTGGATCCGTGGCCACTGATGCGGTCGCCGAAGCGAACGCAACTCGTTTCACCGTCTCCGATCAACCCATGAAGGCGTAAGGCAGAACACTGTTGGCTGCTTCGCGCGCCTCAACGACAAGCGGCTTGCGCCGCTCGCGAGGTCCGGAGAACGGGAGTTGAATGAGCCCGGCGATTCGCGCCAGGACTGCCAGCACCAGGAAAAACGCAAAGCTGAGCGCGAAGATCATCCTGTATTCGGCCTTCGCGCGTTCACGAGATTCCAGGCGAGATTTATGTTCCGTCATATAGGTCATGGCCATGGCCTTGCCTCCTGTCATTTATGTCGATCCAACCCAGCCCACTCAGGTCATTCATTTCGTCCCGACTTGGCCGATCACCCCGACTGGGTAACCGGCTGACGCTTGGGTCTCTTCTTCAAGCTTTGCCGTAGAACGCTAACCGTCACGCGCTCCAGTCCGCTTCGCCGGGCAATCAGCTCCGCTGCATCGCGCAGGTTCTTGGCTGCCGAAATTCGGCTGACGATTGGATGCACTTCGACTGCATTGCCCAGTTCGTCGAGCGCATCTGCGTCCCAGGGAAGTTCGCGCGACGCGCGTCCAGGCGTTGCCTCGATCGAGTCGAGATCGCTGCCGAGAGGCAGAATGTGGAAGAGCGCATCGAACAGCGCGTTGCAGACTTCCTGAACGATGTAGGTGGCGCCGGCGTATCCCATGAACGGCGTGCCGGTGTGCCTGCGAATAAAGGTTCCGGGAAAGGATGCCGGAATGAACGTCGCCTTCGAGCCGATCTCGGCCAGGTACATGCGCTCGTTGTAGCTGCCGAAGACGACGAGCGGGGTCCGGCAATGAATCTCGTTGCGAACATCCTGGTTGCGGGTCTTGGCGCCTGCACAACGCGAAATGGCAAAATTGCAGGGCAGGCCCAACTCTTCTTCGAGAAAAAAGCGAATGCCGCGGGCATATGTTTCATTGGCGACAACGCCGAAGGTTGCCGTGCCGAAGAAGTCCTGCGTCACCGACCGCCACAAGTCCCAGACCGGCTTGATGGTGGTGTGCTTCTCGCGTTCGATGAACGGTTCGGGATCGAGATCCAGCAACTCGCCAAGCTTGCGCAGGAATAGTGTCGTCGACTGGATGCCGACGGGCGCCTGCAGATAGGGTCTTTCGAGTTCCTCGCACAGCAGCCGGCCGAATTCGCGATACATGCAGACGTTGGCTTCGGCATCGACAAGGCGGGGCACGTCGGCTAGGTGGCTACCGAGCGGGAAGACCATGTGGACCTGCGCACCGATGCCTTCGACGAGGCGGCGTATCTCGGCGAGATCGGACGGCATGTTGAACGTGCCGTACTGCGGGCCGATGATGTTAACGCGCGGTTTTTCACCGCTCTTCAGCGCGCGCGGCTTCGGTCGTTTGCCTTTCCTGGCGCCGAACTCGGTCCATAGCCACTTCAGCGCGCGATCGGAGCTTTGCCACTGATCCTCGTCAATAGTGCGGGGCAGGAAGCGCTTGATTCCGGTGCCCTCGGGCGTAACGCCGCCGCCGATCATCTCGGCGATGGAACCGGTCACGACGACGGAGGGAAGATCCGGATCGAGCGAGCCGTGGGCGCGTTTCATGGCGTCTTCGGTGCCGTATTGGCCGAGCTCTTCCTCGCCCAGTCCGGTGACGACGATTGGAAGTTCATGCGGCGGCAAGCCGTCGGTGTAATGCAGCACCGAGGTTACCGGCAGGTTCTCGCAGCCGACGGGGCCATCGATGATGACCTGCAAGCCCTTGATGGCGGTGAAGGCATAAACCGATCCCCAATATCCGCCCGCACGATCATGGTCGAGGATCAGCATCCGACTGGCTCCTGCGACAATGGCTTGACCTGTTTTGCGGCGCGGTTCTTCGCGCGGAATTCCGGCCTCTCCGTGGGGACGTCTTCCCAGATGCCGGCTCGGTCGCCGGTGCCGACGCCTTCGAAGAAATCGCGCATCGATTCGAAGCGAGCCGTGTTGGCGATCGCGGCGTTGACGACCTGGGCAACCGAACCGGCGCCGGCTGGACCCATCAGGGGGCGCGCCGAGATCAGGTTCGTGAAATAGAGCCCCGGGATTGCAAGCTGCTTGGCTTTCTGCACCACGGGTGTCGTGCCGATTGCCAGATCAGGCTTGAAGGCTTCGAGTGCCGCGCAATCGTCTTCTAGCGAGGCGCGAAACTTGACGTGTATGCCTCGGGCTTCGAGCCACTCGCGATCGGCGTTCGACCAGATATTTTTCGGGCAGGCCGTACCGACGTATCTTACGTCCGCACCGCTCTCGACCAGCAGCCTTGCCACCAGAAGCTCCGAGCCTTCATATCCCGACAGCGTGATGCGGCCCTTGATCGGCGAACCGGCCAGCGCGCCCTTGATCGCAGGCAGCATGCGGTTCTTGGCTTCGTCGATCCTTGCCTGTGCGACGCCGCAGGCCTGGCCGATGTTCTGCAGCCATTCGGCGGTACCATCGCAGCCGACGGGCGCCGATCCGACGATCGGCCTGCCAGCGGCCTCGAACTGACGGAAGGATGCCGTATAGAACGGGTGCAATCCGGCGACGACGGCGCAGTCGAGTGCAGCATAGAGTTCACGCCATTCGCGGGTCGGGACGACCGGCCCCGCGGCGAGCCCCATCGGCTCGAGCATCATGGCGATCGTGACTGGATCGGCGGGGAAGATTTCTCCGACCAGAGTGACGGTGGGTCGTTCTTCGATGCCGTTGCGGGGTGCAGCGACGGGGCCCTGCTCGGCTTCGCCCCGCGCATAAGCGAGCATGGCCCCGGCGAGCACGTCCTTGGCTTCGGCGTGCGTTGGTACGCCAAAGCCCGGCACGTCGATTCCGATGATGCGGACCCCATCGATCTGCTTGGGCAGGAGCTGCAGAGGCACGCCCGAAGCGGACGGCACGCACAGGTTGGTGACGACGATGGCGTCATAAAGTTCGGGGTCGGCGAGTTGGTGGACCGCCTCGCGGATATCCTCGAAGAGTTTGCCCGTAACAAGCGTTTCCGAGTTGAAGGGAACATATCCGACCGTGCGCCGGGCACCGTAGAAGTGCGATGTAAAGGTCAGTCCGTAAACGCAGCAGGCCGAGCCGCAAAGCACAGAAGCGGTCCGCCGCATGCGCAAGCCGACTCGCAGCGATCCGAACGCCGGACACATGCTCTGCGGTTTATCATGCGGCCCTTGAGGGTAGTCGCGGGCGTATTGCTCCAGCGTTTCGCTGTTTCCGGCGGCGGCGGCGGCTTTGCGCAGCTCTTCGGCGCCGGCATGGCAGGGCGAATGAGCGATCGCTGGAACCGCATCGGTTGCGGGTGCAGTGGGCGGGCCGTTGGTGTTGCGATCGTCGCTCATAATGCCCCTCAAACCTTGTCGTAGATAATTTCGAGGGAAGGCTTTTCGAGCGATTTCGAACCGCACATGTCTTCGAGTGTTGCGGATTCGAGAACGACCCCACGACCAACCGCTTCGCCGGAGAACAATCCCAGTAGTTCGTCCTGGGAAAGCGGGTTGGGGTGTTGGGGGGGAGCTTCGCCGACGTTCAGAGCGAGTTCCTCGAACAATGGGCCCCAGCGTCCGCCTAGCGTCGCGATGATGTCGTAGTTGGCGGACTTCTTGCGGATGTCGTCGTCGGCAGGGATCGCCGCCAGGATCGGTATATTGACGGCCTTGGCGAAGGCCTGTGCTTCTCCGGTGCCATCGTCCTTGTTGATGACGATGCCGGCGACTCCGACGTTACCGCCGAGTTTGCGGAAATATTCGACCGCCGAGCAGACGTTGTTGGCAACGTAGAGCGACTGCAGATCATTCGAGCCGACGACGATGACCTTCTGGCACATATCGCGGGCGATCGGCAGGCCGAAGCCGCCACAGACGACGTCGCCGAGGAAATCGAGAAGAACGTAGTCGAAATCCCAATCGTGGAAGCCGAGCTTTTCGAGCAGTTCGAAGCCGTGAATGATGCCGCGACCGCCGCAGCCGCGACCGACTTCGGGGCCGCCCAGCTCCATGGCATAGACGCCGTCGCGCTTGAAGCAGACATCGCCGATGGCCACGTCCTCGCCGGCGAGCTTCTTGTTGGTCGACGTTTCGATGATGGTCGGGCAGCTGCGGCCGCCGAACAGCAGCGAGGTCGTATCGCTCTTGGGATCGCAGCCGATGAGCAGGACGCGCTTGCCCTGCTGCGCCATCATGTAGGACAGGTTGGCGAGGGTGAAGCTCTTGCCGATTCCGCCCTTGCCGTAGATGGCGATGATCTGCGTTGCCTTTGCGGGCTTGCCTTCAGGTTCTTGATCGGGCTCGTGGTCCGGGCCGTCGCCACCGCCGTTTCCGCCATCGCCGCTGCCAGCGTCCCCACCGTCATGCAGAAAGTCCTCGATGTCGGGGCGGCGTCCTGTTGAATAGCCTTCAGGGCCTGTCATGATGCGAGTTCCCTCCAATCGAGTACCATTTTCAAGCATTCCGGATCGCCGAATGCCGTTCTGTAAGCGTGCTCCGCTTGTGCAGCGGGCTGGCTGTTCGTGATCAAGCCTTCGAGGGACAACGACGACTGCGCCACAAGACTTGTGACTGCTACGAGGTCGGCGGGAAACCATTGCGCGGCAACGCGCAGACGGGCTTCGCGCATGAAAGCGCTCGCAAAGGCGAAGGAGAGCCGATCGCTGTAGAACCCGGCGAGGGTGATCTCGCCACCGGGAGCAAGCCGGGCGATCAGTGTATCGAGGATGTCTGCGTCGCCGCTGGCATCGCAGATCGTTTCGTACGTCTTGCCCTTCGATTCCGCCTCGGGATGGATGACCGTATATCCAACAGCGCCGCCCATGCGTGCCTCGTTCAATTCCCAGACGACCGGGGCGGGATGTCCGAGTGCGACTACGATGCGGGCGATGAGCCGCCCCAGAATGCCATGGCCAACGATCATTTGAGGCGGCGGGCCGCCGGCGATTGCGTGATGCGCCGTCGCCGCCAGCGCCAGGAGCGCGGAATTCTGGCCGAGGTTTGCAGGCACCTTCACGGCACGGTTTGCGGGTACGACCAGTTTCTGAGCCGCGCCCCCGAACAGCGCATGCACGTTCTTGAAGCAGCGTGCGCCGGGGATGAAGACATGGTCGCCAATGGCGTGTCCGGATTTCGTTCCGGTGGCGGTAACCCTGCCGACCGTTTCGTATCCGGGAACGAGGGGATAGCCCATTCCCGGAAACGGCGGCATACGCCCCGTGTAGAGCAGACGTTCGGTGCCAGTGCTGATGCCGCTCCAGAGAACGTCGACGACGACATCCGCATCCGTGGGCTCCTCGATCTCCACGCGCTGCAGCCCGAGATCTCCCGGGGCCTTGAGCAATACAGCGAGCGTTTCCATCTGAGCGACTCCCTCGCAGGCGACCAATTGGGTCGACTGCACGAACTTTCGAGTGTCAGATTAAATAGACACTTGAAAGTGTCAAGCTAAATGGTCGCAGGGGCGGGTATAACCCGCGTGATCAAACCATGCTGCCGGCAATCGTCGACGCGCCAAGTCGCGCCGCCACAACAAAAATATGGGCGGGCCACACGATGCGTTTATTTTTTTCGATGGATCAGATTTCGGCGAGCACGAGGCCGGTTTGCAGCGGCATGCGCGTTGCGATCACGCGCGACCTCGAGAATCCTGTAGCCTGGAGCAGTCTTGACAGTTGCGCTGGACGTCGCGGGCGGCCAGAGCCCATCGCCAGCAAATAGAAGCCGAAGTAGGCGTCCCCGACTCGCCCTGCTCCTGGTGCATCAGCCATCGGCTCGGCAATAAGCAGACGTCCTCCGCCAGGCAATGCGGCGCGGACAGCCTTCAGAAGCGACAGGACCTTTTCGTCGCCATGGTCGTAGAGCACGCGGACAAGCGAAATGATGTCGGGGCGACCTGGCAGCGGATCGCGAATGAAGTCGCCGCCAATGGCCTTGGCGCGTGACTGAAGTCCGGCCGCCTCGAAACGAGCTTCGGCACGCTCTGCCACTGCAGGAAGGTCAAAGGTCGTCACCTCCAGGTGGGGGTGTTTTTGCGCCGCAGCCATGGCAAACATGCCATCGCCTCCGCCAACATCGAGCAGGCGCTTGTGGCGAGAGAGAGAATATGCGGCGAGGACCTCTTCGGCGATGAATTGCTGGGACGCCGACATGAGATCGGAGTAGTCCGCAACCTCGTTTGACGTCAGGGCAGACGGGTTTTCGGCGGTGGCATACGCCCAGTAATCGTTGAGGCGCGCCTTGTCGTTTTGACCGCGCAGCAAGGCGACGGGATCGCGCAGATCCTCGTAGAGTTCACGGTGATGACGAACCATGGCTTTGACACCTGGGTTGGCGTTCAGTGCCGCGCCAAGCTCGCCCAGGGCAACAGATCCGTTACTGCGAATTTCGAACAGACGAAGCGCCACGCCGGCGTCGACCAGGCGGCGTGCCGCTTCGAGCGGCAGTCCGATGCGGTCGGCGAGGGAAGCGTGATCGAGAGCCTCGTTCTGGAGCGCTTCACAGACCTTAAGTTCAACGCACGCCGAAAGAATTTGCGAATAGACAAAGCCTGCGCAAAGATCGAACAGAGCGCCGGCCTTGTGCCTGGCGAGGTGCCGGGTCAGGGGATTTGCGATCGCCATTTGTTGAATGCGCGGGTCGGCAATGAGCCGATTGCGAAACTCTCGCCAGCGATCGAACAGGCTGGCGCGAGAGCGTACAGGGGTCGCTTTGCATGCTTGTCTCAGGCCGCGCATGCTGCGAGCCGGCGGGGTATGAAACGGCGCGTTTCCTGCTCGATCATCAACACCAGTTCGGCGCGGCCAGTGCAAGGCGGCACTGCCGAGATTGCTTCTCCAAGCAAGCCTTTCAAGCGCGAAATACAATCGGTGACGCCGAGTTCCTTCACCGCATTCGGGCGTCGATGGCGGGCATCCTGGCCGACCGGCTTGCCGAGTTCGTCGCCCGTCGACATGGCGTCGTGGAGATCGTCGGCAACCTGATAGGCTTCACCGAGCTTCTCGCCAACCTGCGTCCAGGATTCAGGATCGGAATTCGCCGAAAAAGCGCCGGCCTCAACAGCTGCAATGAACAATGCACCGGTCTTTGCACGCTGGTAGGCCGATAGATTGATGGTTGGTTCGCTTTCCCATGCCTGTCCGGCAATGATCCCCGCCGGCGCGCCGACCGCCCTGCCGACAATTCGGATCAGACCCGGTAGTCGCGCGGGCACATGCGCCGCTCCTTCACAGAGCGTCTCGAAGGCGAGCACGATCATCGCGTCGCCGGTCAATACGGCGATGGGTTCGCTGAAGGCACGATGCACCGACGGCTTTCCGCGGCGGATCGCGGCATCGTCGAAACAGGGCAGATCATCGTGCACCAGAGAGGCGCAATGCAGGAGTTCCAGCGATGCCGCCGCTGCATCACACACCTTTGGCTCCTTGCCACCGCACGCCTCCGCGACAGCGACGCAGAGGCGAGGCCGCATTCTACCGCCGCCTGGAAATACCGAATAGCTGATGGCTTCCGAGAGCGTCTCAGGTGCGCTTGCGCGGCGTGTGCGCCTGACGGCGTCTTTCAGGACACGCTCGATCCTCTCTTCGACTGTCATAGGCGTTACCTCAAGCTGAGGGTGTAAATTGTTATTGCCACTCGCTACTGTAAATTTATACTGACACTTATGGCAAGCGTTACTGCAAGCATCGATGAAAATCGCCGCCGATCCCAGCGCGTGACCGGTAGAGGAGAGCATCGCGTTGCAGTCGTCGGCGCTGGGGTCGCAGGCCTTGCAGCCGCGATCCAGCTCGCGAGCCAGGGCGCCAGTGTCACGCTATTCGAGCGCGGCCCGCATCCCGGCGGCAAGATCCGGCAGGTCGAGGTGGCAGGTCATGCCGTCGATGCGGGGCCAACTGTCCTCACCATGCGTTGGGTTTTTGAACGGTTGTTCGAAGAGGCTGGATCGCAGCTGGATGATTTTGTTGAAACGCACCGCGCGGAAGTCCTTTGCCGGCATGCCTGGCAGGATGGAAGCAGGCTTGACCTGTTTGCAGACAGAGAACGTTCGATCGAGGCCATCGGTCAGTTTGCAGGTGCTCAAGAAGCGCTTGGCTATCGGCGTTTCGCAGAAACCTCCGAGCGACTTTATCGGGTGCTGGAGCCGACCTTCATCGATGCCTCCAAGCCGAGCGCAATCGTGCTGGCGGGACGAATGGGCCGTGTCGACCCGGCTAGTCTGTTGTTGACCAATCCCGCAGGCAGTCTTTGGCGCACGCTGCAGAACTATTTTGCCGATCCAAGACTGCAACAGCTATTCGGCAGGTACGCCACCTACTCGGGTGCTTCGCCGTTCCAGGCATCGGCGACGTTGATGCTGATCGCGCATGTCGAAGAGGCGGGCGTGTGGACGGTCAGGGGCGGCATGATCGAGCTGGCAAGAGCGCTCGAAAGACTGGCGCGCTCTCTCGGTGTCGGGATGAATTACCGAAGCGGGGTCAAGTCGCTGGAATTGTCCGGCGGCCGAATCGGCGGCCTGCGGCTCGACACGGGCGAAATGCATGGCGCCGATGCGATCGTGCTCACGGCCGACTGCGAGGCACTGACCGAGGGTCTCTTCGGCAGTTGCTTTAAAACTGCGGTTCGCCGCAACACCAGCGGGCGCTCGCTTTCAGCCATCGCCACGGCCCTCGCCTGCAAACCGGAAGGCTGGCCTTTGACCCGCCACAACGTCTGTTTTTCAAACGATTACCAGGCCGAGTTCGACGACATCTTCAAACGCGGGAGGCTTCCGCGCGAACCGACCGTCTACATTTGCGCACAGGATCGCCCGGGCCATCCCGAAACTGGAGCCAACCCAGACAGCAATTCCCTCGAGCGCGCCCTCTTGCTGGTCAACGCCCCAGCCGACGGCGACCGGCACCAATACAAGGCAACGGAGATAGATCGATGCTGGGACAGAACCCTCGCCGTCCTGCAGCGCTGCGGCCTCACATTGGCGGCGAGCGGGCCGACCCGGCACACGACGACGCCGAACAACTTCCACGACCTGTTCCCGGCGACGGGTGGGGCGCTTTATGGCCGAAGCTCGCACGGTTGGACGGCCGCCTTCCAGCGCCCCGGCAATCGCACGACGATTCCTGGCCTCTATCTGGCTGGAGGCAGCGTGCACCCCGGCGCTGGTGTGCCGATGGCAGCCCTCTCCGGGCGTCAGGCAGCTGCGAACCTTTTGGCCGACCGCGCTTCGATCAGGAGGTACCACCCGGCGGCTATATCTGGTGGTACCTCGACGCGCTGAGTGCAGACAAGCGACACGGACTCACCATCATCGTTTTTGTCGGCAGCGTATTTTCACCCTATTACGCATGGTCCGGACGGGATAATCCGCTCGATCATTGCGCCATCAACGTCGCGCTCTATGGGGATGGTGCCAATCTCTGGTCGATGACCGAACGCCGCGCCAAGGCCGTGACCCGTGACAAGAATGGCTGCGCAATCGGTCCCAGCAATGTCGGCTGGACCGGCAGCGAACTCGTTCTCGAACTCAATGAAATCGCCAACCCCGTTCCAAGGCGCATCGCTGGCCGCATCCGGCTGATCCCCGAACTCATCACAAACAAGCATTTCGAGCTGGATGCCGGCAGGCGCCATGCCTGGTGGCCGATCGCTCCGCGGGCTCGCGTCGAAGTCGAACTCGACCGCCCGTCGCTGTCGTGGAATGGATCGGGCTATCTCGACATGAATGCCGGCGATGAACCGCTAGAAGAGGGATTCAGCAAATGGGACTGGTCGCGAGCAGACCTCAAAAGCGGGGCAGCCGTTCTCTACGACGCAACGCGCCGTGATGGCACGAGCCGAACACTCAGCCTGAAATTCGACAAAACCGGCGCCGTTGAGGAATTCGATGCCCCTCTTCGCGCTCGTCTCGGGGCTACGCCGACGTGGCGGATCGAGCGCCACACCCACGCGGAATGCGGGCAGGCGGCGATCGAAAAAACACTCGAAGACACGCCGTTCTATGCCCGCTCGCTCCTGAGAACAAAACTGCTGGGCGAGGTGACGACGGCGATGCACGAAAGCCTGTCGCTTTGCCGCTTTGAAACGCGCTGGGTCAAGGCGCTCCTGCCATTTCGAATGCCGCGGGTGTTCTGGTAGTGACCGAAAGACCGAGCGGCAACATGCAGACAACGTCGATTTCCTTTTTCCGATTTGATACGGCCGCAACCAAACTATGGGCATTCGGGCAAATGCAATTCGCGCGCGGCCCGCTCAATCGGACAGCGGGCGTCAGCTTCTGCAAGTTGATGGGTTCGGGAACCGGAGAAAGTTTCGATCCGCGTCCGAATTTTGGAGTCTATGCGGTGTTGCTCGTGTGGCCAACGCGAGAGGCGGCAGCAAGCGGGATTGCGTCGAATCCGGTTCTCGCGCGCTACCGCGGCAAGTCGGCTGAAAACTTCACCGTGACGTTGCAAGCGCAAAACGCCTGGGGAATGTGGGATGGAGCGCAACCATTCGAGGTCGACAAGGGGCTTGATTCGGGCGCCAGACCGATCGGCGTCCTGACCCGGGCGACGCTCAACAAAGGCGTTCTCCTTGATTTCTGGAGGAGCGTTCCCGACGTCAGCAACGAACTCAAGTGTCACTCAGGGCTTATGTTCAAGCTCGGCATGGGCGAAGTGCCATGGGTGCAGCAAGTGACGTTTTCAATCTGGCGCGGAGCCGGGGATATGCGGACATTTGCCTATAAAAGCGGAGCGCACAGCGACGCAATTCGGCTGGCGAGGCAAGGCAATTGGTTCAAAGAGGACCTGTTCGCGCGGTTCCACATCATCGGTGCGGAAGGAACGTGGGAGGGCCGTTCACCGCTCATGGAAGTGGCTGCGGACTGAAGTCGAAGCGGACTCCCAGGCCGCTCAATTTGCGGCCGGCAGCGGTACGCCGTGACGCCTTGCAATTGCGACGATCAGCTGGGCAACCCGATGGGGATCCTCTTCGTGGGCGAGATGACCGAGGCCGCGCAAGTATTCGATCTGGGCTGCCGGGACCAGCCGCTTCGCGTCCGCTGCCTTCTCCGGCGGGACCGCAACGTCTTCGGACGCCGACACCAGCACAAGCGGCGTCGTGAGCTTTGGCAGTTCGCGTTCGAGCGCCGGCAAATCCCAATTCGCCATCATGGAAAGAGCTGCCTCGACATGGCCACTCGAGCGGAATAGCCGGACGTAATGATCAAGTTGGGCGTCGCTCAACCTCGAACCGGTTCCAACGATCAGCCGCTCGACGTTGCTACGATCGCTTGCCTGGCGGGAGAAAATCCAGGGAACAAGGGAATTGCGAAACAGCAAGCGCGCCATGACGGGCAGCATGTATCTGGCAATTGATCCAAACGGCAACAATGCGCCGTTCAGCGAAATCACGACTTTGGGTGAAATGGTGCCATCGAGGCTCATGCGGGTCAGGACGGCTGCGCCTGCGGAATGCCCGATGACAAGCTCAGGTGAGAAATTCATCGTCCGCATCAGTGCGGCCACCGCGTTCGCCATGCCGGGCAATGTCATGATCGCTTGTGTGGCACTGCCATCGTCTGGCTTCGGCGACGTGAAGGCGTGCCCGGGCAGGTCGGCTGCGATGATGCGGAAGTGATGAGCGAGCAGCGGCGCCAACGCCGCCCAGGAATGCGTTGAGGCGGCGGTGCCGTGCAGCAGCAGCGTTGTTGGGCCGCTGTCGCCGAAACACTGCACGTGCCAATCGAGGCCGCCGGAATGCACGAACCGACTCGCGTGCCGATTTGGCCAATCGGCACCATCGCTTTCCCAATTCAAACGGCCTGTGCTGGCGCGTCGCCGGGAAGCATCCTTTGCCTGTTTCGTTGACCGGTTGTCACGCATCTGCGGACGCGCGTTTGACGATATTCGACAACGCTTTCGCATCCGCCATCGGCAGGGCGAAATAGCGCCCGTTCATCTCGGCGGCAAGCCGGGATGCGAAGGGCGATGGCCGGGGACCGGTGTCGATCAGCAATGCCGACAAGTGAAACGAACGGACGTGGCGGCCGGCAACAAGCGCATCGTCTTCACCAGTCCGCCTGCCGGTGCCGCCGTCACGCGCCACGTTGGCGGCGCCATCGGTCAATATAATGATGGTCGGTTGCTGATCGCGGCGTCGCGCCGCAAGGGCCAATCCAATTGCCTGATCGATGCCCGATGCGAGGGGCGTTCCGCCACCGCCGGGCAACCCGGCGAGGCTTCGCTTGGCCCGCGTCAGGGCACGGGTCGGGGGCAGAACAAGCTCGGCCTGGCGACCGCGCAGCGCGATCAAAGCAACCGAATCACGGCGAACGTAACTGTCGGCAAGAAGCAGTTCGACCGCACCCTTGGCCTCGCCAAGACGGTGCAGCGCGGTCGACCCGGAAGCATCGACGACGAAAATATTGAGCGACTCGGATCGTTGTGCATACCGCCGGAAGCGGAAATCATCAGGCCGCACTGAAAACCGGCGCTGGCCCGCCTGTTCAGCGTCTTCGATGGGGGAGGACTTCACCGCTTTGCGCAACCGCTGCCAAGGAGCTGCCGCGCGCAGCGTATCGACGATGGCAAGACGGTCCCCCGAGCCAAGCTCGCCTCGCCCGACACCAATAGGACGCCCGCGCTTGCGCGTCCGGCGTGCCGGACCCGACTGGCCGTTGCTCCTGGAAGTCCGCGGCGATTGCGACGCAGCCTGGGCCAGCTGGGCGAGCAGGTCTCTCGGCAGTGCCGCAGCGGCGGCTTCGAGCAGAACATCCTCAAACGCCGCATCGCGCTTTGTTGATGTGTCGTCGCTGTTCTCGTGTTCGTGACTGTCGCTTTGCAACGGCCCCTGAGGCTCGTGTCGATCCTGGGGCTGGTCGCGTCCGTCGGATTCGTCCTGCGGCATCTCAGGGAACCGGGTTGCGCGCGGCGCCAGTACGAGCCGAGCCGCAAGTTGCAGATCGTCATGTTCGATCGATGTTTCGCCGCGCAATGCGGCCGCCGCACGTGCTGCCCACAACGCCAGCAACGGGACGCGGAGGGATTCTATGCCGAGAGCAATGCTGGCCCCGATCAGGCCGGCGATCAGATCTTCCTCGCCGGACTGGCTTTCGAAGCCCGAAGCCAGCCGTCTGGCGGCGGCTATGGTTGCCGCGTTTGGTCCGCGCCTGCTTTGCGCGCAGCGTAGCGGAACTGCCACCAGATCGATGTGGAAGGCCAGCCGGTCTCCGATGGCCGGCGATATGCATTCAGCCTCGGAAACACTTTCGTCGAACGCAATCAAACCGAAGCGTGCTTTGCTTCGCGCGCTGATGCCGTCGCGCTCAATCGCGACTTCGCCTTGATCGAGTGCCGCAGCCATCAGAGCGATGGTCGCAGCAGTCAGACGCTCGGCCATCGGCATAACGACGACACCGCCGTCGGCTTGTGAAAGCAGCCCTGCCTGATGCACCGGCCGGCCATGGCGCAGAGTGGCGGCAAGATCGAGTCCGCCCAGTACACGCTCAGGGCCAATCTGCGCTGGCATGCGGACAAAGGGAACGGAGTTGGGGAATATTGCCCGGCAGGCGGTCAGCCAGAGATCGCGAACAGGGCCGGCGCCGGAACGAACCACGACGCCGCCCAGCGCCTTCGGGTCGACCGCCAACAGGGCCGCCGCCATAAGCGCATCGTCCCATGCCTGTTCGGCATCGAACTCGGCAGGGCCTACTGAGCCGTCGGACGGATCGCGCATCACCTAAAGACTTCCTCGAGCGCGCGTTCGATGCGAGCCGTCGACCCAGCTTCTTCAAGGGGATCGCGGCGCAGGCGGTGGCGAAGTGCGGAGGCCGCGACTTCCTGGAGATGGAGCACGCCAAGCTCGCGGCAACCTTCCAGCGCGGCGAGGGCACGCGCGGCGCGGATCAGTGTCAGTTCTCCGCGCAGGCCGTCGGTGCCAAGCGCAAGGCACAACTCGGCAGCCTTTCCCAGAACCGAATCGGACACCATGATATGGCTGCGAATGGCGCGCGCCTTCTCGATCTTCTGCCTGTTGCCAGCCTCGTCCTCCGCAAACCGGGCGCTGAATTCCTGGGCGTTACGCTCGAAAGCATCCCGCCGCTTGATGACTTCGATCCGCTCGTCAATCGACTTCGGCGTCGTCACCTCTACCGACAAGCCAAACCGGTCGAGCAACTGCGGCCGCAACTCACCCTCTTCGGGATTGCCACTGCCGACCAGTACGAACCGGGCGGGATGGCGAATGCTCAAACCCTCGCGCTCGACGACATTCTCGCCGGTCGCGGCAACATCAAGCAGGAGGTCGACCAGATGGTCCTCCAACAAGTTGACCTCGTCGATATAGAGAAATCCGCGATTGGCCCGCGCCAGCAGTCCCGGCTCGAATGACTTCTCGCCGAGCGTCAGGGCTTTCTCGATGTCGAGGGCGCCGATAATGCGATCCTCGGTCGCCCCGAGCGGCAGATCGACCACCGGTACCGAGATCCGCGATATCTTGAGTTCTTCACGACCGAGCCGTGCGCTGCACGCCTCGCTGCACGAACGGTCACGGTCCGCAGGGTCGCAGTGGTAGCGGCATCCCTCGACAACTTCCATCTCGGGCAGAAGAGCGGCCAACGCCCGCACCGCGGTTGATTTTCCCGTCCCGCGGTCGCCGAATACGAGAACGCCGCCGATGGTTGGATCAACCGCGGCCATCAGAAGGGCGCGCTTCATTTCTTCCTGGCCGACGATTGCGGAGAAGGGAAAGTTCATTGTGCGCGGCTTCCTTCAGCTTGCGGCAGATGTGTCAACTTGAGTATACGTAAACTCTGGCGATTGGCCAGGGGTGCGATACCTGGATCAGACGAACCGAATGGTCATCTTGTGCGTTCAAGTTCGTGTCGCCGAAAGGAAAGTTCGTCAATGACAGACCTGCTCAGCTTTCTGCCATTTCTCGCCGCCGTGGTGCTGGTCGCCGCGAGCGGCGCGGTATTCATGCCCGGGAAATGGTACGACACTCTCGACAAGCCGTCCTGGACGCCTCCCAGCTGGCTGTTCGCACCGGCCTGGTCCGCCCTCTACATTCTGATCGCCATCGCGGGATGGATTGCCTGGAAGGAAGAGGGTCTCGGCGTCGCGCTTGCGGTCTGGGGCGCAAACCTCATTTTCAACGCTGCGTGGTCCTGGCTGATGTTCGGTCGCCAACAGATCGGCGCCGCACTCGCGGATGCACTGGCCATGCTGGTGACCATCGTTGTCTTTATCGTACTGGTGCTCGATTCCAGCGAGACGGCGGCGCTCCTGTTCCTGCCTTACCTTGCCTGGGTTGCCTTCGCGAGCCTGCTCAACTGGTCGATCCTGCGCCGCAACCCCGAATTCGCGTAATGCCGACAAATGTCCTTGCCGCACATAGCGGCGGCATTGACGCGAGAGTGTCACGCGAAACCGGGCGAGCACGAGGATCGCCGCGCGTGGGTTTCCGACGCGACCAGAAGGGCCTTATGGCTTCGGCTTCACGAACATGAGCGTCATGCGATCGCTCTCGCCGATGGCAAGGTATTTGTCGCGGTCCTTGTCTTGCAACCGCAACGCCGGGGGAAGGGTCCAGACGCCTTCCGGGTGATCGCGGGTATCCCTGGAATTGGCATTGATCTCGGATTTCGCCTCGAACTTGAACCCGGCAGCCTCGGCTATGGCGATCACCTGCGCCTCCTGCACATAGCCTGAAAGCGCCTGCGGATCGGGGAACTCATCGGCGTCGGCGCGGTGCTCGACGATGCCGAGAATGCCGCCCGGCCTGAGGGCTGTGTACATCGACTCGAAGATGTGCCGCTCGAACCCGAATTTCATCCAGTTGTGCACATTGCGGAAGGAGAGCACCAGGTCGGCGGAGCCCGCCGGCGCGATCTCGCCTTTCGTTCGCGACAGTTCGGTGACGATCACTTCGGCGTACTTGTCGGGACGGGCTGCCAGCTTGGCTTCGTAGGCCTCGATGGATTTGCGTATGCGATCGTCCTGCGTGTCGCGGTTGCGGTGGGCGGCGTAGTATCTGCCATTGCCCTTGACGAACGGCGCCAGGATTTCGGTGTACCAGCCGCCGCCGGGCCAGATTTCGACGATCGTCATTTCGGGACGGATGCCGAAGAACAAAAGCGTCTCGAGTGGGTGGCGAAAATCATCGCGCGCAGCGTAAGCAGGCGTGCGGTGGTCCGAGGCAATGACGGCTTCGAGTTCGGCACGCGTCCGGCTTTCGGATGCCAGCGCTAACTGACCCGCAAGAACGACCGGCATGGCCAGGAGGGCCGCGAGCGCGATGCGGAATCGGTGGGCAATCCTGATCGCCGTCCGGTCGTCCTGCATAGCAACCTCCGCACCGTTAACCGCAAAAATGGTGAGGCGCGTTACCCAGATCTATCCGCGCTCCAGCAAAACGCATCAAACAGCGCGAAAAATCAAGTGAAGCGAAAGGCGGCGCCCTCCCCGCGCAGCACGGCGGGAGGAGGGCAGCGGCGCCCTCCCCGCGCAGCACGGCGGGAGGAGGGCAGCCGCGCCCTCCCCTTGCAGCGAGGTCAGCGCCCCGCCCGGCTGCCGTTTGTCAGCCAGTCGGCGCACTCCTCGCCGAGTTGCTTTCGGGCCTCGGCCTCGTACCACTTGTTGTCGACTTCGGTGAGCATGTCCTTCCACCGGCCGTTGGTTCCCTTATTGATAAACGTCGTGGCGCCACCTTCCCAGAGAGCGCCGTTGAGCGGAACCGTGGCCTCGGCATTCGCCTTCATGTAGTCGAAGCTGCAATGCTCGAGGATGGCCGGCCACTTCTCCTCGTTGATCGGAATTTCAAGGAACGCGGCGATCGTGCGGATCGTGCCCGGCATGTCGGCTTTCATGTCGGCGAAGTGCAGCAGCAGCACGTTGGGCAGGTCTCTGACTTCCCACCACGTCCGGATATTTTCCCAGAACGGCCAGAACGGATAGCCGTCCTTTTCCACGAACTCGCGGAAGTATTCGACGACATCGTCGGTGGGTCGCTCGAACGGCGGACCGACGCGGCCGGGCGAGTTGTTGACCGCGTCATAGTAGGCTTCGTTGGCGTTGATGTGGTGGTTGTGGAAGCTCCAGGCGACGTCGCGGCCGTCGCGAGCGATATAGATGTATTTGGCCTTCGGCGACAATACGAGGGCATCGACGGGCAAGTGAGTCTTGAGGAAGCGGCGGTGGGTCTGCTCTTCGAGAACCGGCAGTTTCACTTCCTTGGGCGGGATACGCATGTCGACCCAGGGCGACATTTCGGCTGCGGGAATGCCTTCGGCGCCATCGAACAGAAGCTAGCTGATGATCTGCTGGGTCCAGGTGGTGCCGGACTTGGCATAGGTGCTGATGATGATGTCGTCGTCGCGGAACTTGAAGTCGTTCCAGATCGTCGAGTCGACGTGGTGACTTTGATACTCGTGCGTCTTTTTCGGCCATTTGATATCGGAAGAAGTCATCCTGGCATTTCCTCGATTTGTCGTGCGGCCGCTTTGTCGGGCCGATAACAGCGGCGAAGGATAGGCGACCAGGTGTCGCAAAAATATCCCCCGAAGGTCTGTGCCTTGCCAGAATGCGCGCCGCCCTTGGCCAAGCCATTTCTCCGGCGGCGCAATAGCGATGGCGCCAAGGGGCTTGGCCGGCGATCAACCGAAGATTGAACCCGTATCCGACCGGGTTCATGCGATCCGAGCGGCAGGCGGAACGATCGACCGGACTAAATCCAGCGACGTGTTCGGGCGTAGTATTGGCGATAGGTTTCGCCGTGACGGGAGAGCATGAACTCCTCTTCCAGGCGTGTCTCAATGCCAAGGACCACGGCCAGCACCGTGGCGGCAGCGGCGGAAAGCGCGCTTGGCATCACCAGGAAGAGGCCGGCGCCGAGGAGGACGAAGCCGAAATAGATCGGATGGCGGGCGCGCTGGAACAGTCCCCTGGTGACGAGTTGTGTCGCATGATCCCAGTCGATTCCAACCCGCCAGGAACTGCCCATCTGGTGCTGAGCAACGACCACCAGGCCAAGACCGAGGCCGGCAACTAGGAAGCCCGCAAGCCGGATTTCGCCGGCCTGCATGGCTTGCAGTGGCCCGGCATAAGCGTAGACGCCGGCAAGGGCGTCGGTGGGTTGGAGCGACAGCCATGCCGGCAGGCGCAGGAGCGACAGGTTGAGTGCAAAAGCTACGAGGACACCGGCCAGGACCAGGTGAACAAAGCCGTGCGCGGTATCAGTGCGATGAAAGCGAATGGGGAAACGTCCGGTGGCGCGAAAGACAAGCGCCGTTCTGACGACGAGGAGGACCAGAACCACCAGGCCGAAGCGGGCAACCCATTTGTCACCAATCAGGATTTCCATCAGCCCGACTTGCCTGTGGTGTGAGACGTAATGTCCAACGCGCCACCTCCCAACGAGCGCGGATGTTAGAACGTCGGCCAAGAGGTAGCTAGCCCGCCTTTCTCACAGGGGGTGCGACCGTCACGGAGGTCAAATGGCTGACAGACAAGGAGAATCACGCAGAT
>JAHJQI010000104.1 GCA_018819265.1 Alphaproteobacteria bacterium | reverse complement strand
AGGGAGAGGGCAATGAGACATGCTCTGGGCGTATTAGGGGTTCTGGCTGCCGGCGTACTACTCGCCGTGTCGTGTGCCATGAACTACCGGTTTGGTTTGAGTCTCGGGAAAACCGAGTTTGACGGACAGATCTACGGTGCGGCCAGCGCGGCGGCTGACATCATGAAGGCTCTGGTCCCGTTCTTCTTGTTCGCCGCAATCAAGAACAAGGCGTGGAGTCAAGCAGCCGCGTCTTTGTTGGTCTGGAGTGTGGTCACGGCCTATTCGTTGACCTCCGCTTTCGGCCACGCCGCTCTGAACCGCTTCGATGTAGCGGGACAGCGTGCCCATGAATCGACCGTCTATGAATCGACGCGCGCTGATCTGGCGAGCGCTCGGGAACAGCTTGCCTGGATCCCGCAGCACCGTCCGATGATGGCCGTCCAGGCGGAAGTCGATGGGGTGAAGAACAGCAAGCGGTGGAATTCCACCAAGGCCTGTACGGACGCAACGATCAAGGAAAGCATCGCTTTCTGCGATCAATATCGCGCTCTGATGGCTGAGCTTGCTTCGGCCGAAAAGGCTGACGCGCTCGACGCGCGTATTATGAAGGCGCAAACGCGGCTCGCCGGCTTCAGTGGGGGTGCTAATGCGCACGCCGACCCGCAAGCCGCCGTTCTTGCCAAGCTGTCCGGTATCGATCTCGAAAAGATCCAGCTCGCGATGACAGTGTTCATTGCCCTGCTGCTTGAGATCGGCTCCGCATTCGGCATGTACATCGCCTTCTCACAGTGGCGCATCTATGAGCGTCACGCGCCGGCCGCGCCTCGGATGGCGACGGTCAGCACCGCTGCGGCAGCGGTGGCAGTACCCGAGGCATTGCCTCAGGTTGCTGTTGCGATAGAAAAGCCGCGTTCTGGCGCGAACGACAACCCGACCGAAGAGGTCGCGGTTTCACTCGCTCCAACTCGCCTCGTTGCTCCCGAAAATGACGTGGAGCGGTTCTACAAGGAAAAGGTTGAGACACAGGATGGTTCGAGTCTTACCGCAACTGCACTCTATGAAGACTACTGTGCTTGGTGTGAAGAACAGGAAAAGGAGCCTCTAGCACTTCCGACATTCGGTCGTGAATTCGGAGAGTTGGGAGTTCAGAAAGCAAAGATTGCAGGACGTGTGCGCTACATCGGTATCGCACTGAAATCCGAAGTAGGACTGAAGGGGGATAAGAACGCGCCCGCCTACGATGTCAAAGCCGCCTGATAGAAGAAATTATCAGGCATCCCAAAAGGCCCCTCGCGGGGCCTTTTGTCGTTACAGGCTTCCATTGATTGCGCCTCCAGCATACGAAAAGGGGAAGCATTGTCCGGGAGCAAGGCGACCCGGCGCAAGCGCCGCCCGTCGGAGCGGCCTGCGCTGCAAGCGCAGATCAGCCGCGTGAGACAAACGTGGCACCGCTTCAACATCGGCTTGCCGAATGTTGAGCCAAAAAGAAAGGGCGGCTCCAGGAGCCGCCCTTTGTCGTTAGTGCCGTCGTGACCAATCTTAGCGCTGCACGATGGCCTGGCCGGCCTGTCCACCCGAGAGTTGCTTGCCGATCGTCTGGAAGGCGGCGCGAAGCTGGTCGCCGTCGTAGGGGAAGAACCACTTCGTATCGTCGGTTGCGCAACCCTTCAATAGCGTCTCCTGCGAAGAGCCCGAGGCGATGCCGAAACCGATCGTGTAGACAACGACACCGGCTTCCCTCATGCGGCTGCAAAGTTCCTCTGCCTGCGCCTTCGAAGTGCCGTTCGGCGAGTTGCAGTTGATCGTCGAGTCGTTGACGCCATGGCAGTATTCGGTGTTGTAGTCGCCGTCGGTCATGATGATCGTCGCCTTGATGAGTTCGTCATCGTTGACCACTTCCGGCTGAGCGCTTTCCGGCCATACCGACTGCCACTTCGGCGACAGCATGTACCAGCCCCAGGCCGTGCCGAGGTGACCGGCGGTGCCGCCGGAAGCCTGCAATCCGTCGATCACGGTCTGCAGTTGGGCGTGGTCGGTCGTCATCGGGATGAGCGTTTGTGTCGGCTTGCAGTCCCCGCTCGACGAGTACATCGGGTTGATCCAGCGGCCGGGACCGGGCGCATCGTCGGTGAAGCGGTGGTTGCCGTTGCGCTCGGTCACGCAGTCGGTGAGGTTATAGGTGCGCCGGTCATTGCCGCGGTCCTTGAAACGGTAATCGCGCGAAGGATATGCCCGCACCGTCGGCAACATCGACTCGGGCAGGCGCACGGACTCGGAGAAGGGAACCATTCCGATTTTGGTGACACCCGCATCCATGTTGCGCTCGAAGATGTCGAGCAGGTCGGTCGCGGCAGCCTTCATCGAGTCGATTTTCTTGGTTCCGCCGACCCGGTTGCCCATCGAACCGGTGACGTCGACCACAACGGAAAGTTCAAGCCGCTTGGCACCGCACTTGACGCTGGATTCGGCATTGAGTTCGATCTTGTTGATGCCGAGCAGCCTCAGGATGCTGGTCGGTACCGTGGTCTTGACCTTCGGATTGACGCTGCCGTCAGCATTAAAGGCCGTATCGCTGAGTTCGATCTCATTGTTGGCAACTCCGGCCTGGGTCGTCGCCGTCGGGTCGGCTGGCGCGGCCAGGCTGAGCCTCGTGCCGGAGAGCTCTGCGGCCATGAATGCGCGCAGGATCTCCTCGCTGGTTTGCTTTCCCGTGCCGCCTCCACACACGGCGACCGTTGCCGAATCGAGCGCGTTCTGCATGTTCTTCTCGGCCGTGATTGCCTGGCCGATGTCGATCGCTGCCCCGGTGATGGCCAGCATCGGGATGACCATCAGTCCGAACAGCGGAGCGACGGTGCCTTTCTTGTCCTTCAGGTAGGACGCATTTGTTTTCTTCATGTTTGTCATTTCTCTCAAGCCTCAACACGAGTGGATTATTATTCGAGCTTGAGGCGATTTTGCACGGTTCGTCTTCGTGCTTCATTTCTGCGAAGTATCGGTTTTTACGTAATCACGCTTTTGAATTTCATCGATTTTGGAACTGGTAAATTGAATGCAAAACCGCGCCTTGGCGTTCGAGGAAATTCGCAAAGTTTCGCTTTGCCAAGGCGTTGCCAACAGCATCCCGAACGGCAAAAAGGGCGGCCCCATTTGGAACCGCCCCCCATTAGTTCGACGCTATGTAGCGTTCCTATTGTTCGACGACCGCCTGGCCTGCCGACAGTTGCCGGCTGATGGCGTTGAACACCGAGCGCAGTCCATCGCCATTGTTCGTCAGGAAGAACTTGCTGGGATCGCTGGCGCAGGACCGCAGCCGTTCGGCGGTAGCACTGCCCGAATTTAACCCGAACCCGACCGTGTAAACCTCGATATTGTCGTCCTTCATCGCGTCGCAGATCTTCTTGAACTGATCGTTCGAGGCGCCGTTCGGAGACGTGCCGGAGCGGTCGCGGTCCTGGACGCCGTTGAGATACTGCGTATTGAACTCGCCGTCCGTCATGATGAGCGTTGCCTTGATGAGCTTGTCCTCATCGGCCGCGGCAGCTTCCGAGCCGCTCCAGAACTGTCCCCAGTCCTGACGCAATGCATACCAGCCCCACATCGCTCCGATATGCCCGGCCGTGTAGCCATCGGGCTGATAGGTGCGGATTGCGGTCTTCAAAGCCTCGGTATTTCCCGAAAGCGGCATGAACTCATTTTGCGGGCGGCAGACGCCGTTCGAAGTGTAAACAAGCCCGACCGGATGCGTGCAGCTGTTCCCCGAGCAGGACGGAGGCGTACTCGTCCAGGCCTGGCCGCCCACGCGTTCCGAAACGCAATTGGTGATCTGGTAGGTTTTATAATCGTCATTTTTGTTCTTGAACGTGTAGCCGGCCTGTCCGGGATTCTGGCTTGTACCGCTGGCGATGTTGCCGCGCACCTTCGATGCGACGTCGCCTACATTGACGGCTTCCGAGAACGGCACGAGAGCGACGCGCGTTGCGCCCGCTGTAATGTTCCGCTCGAAGATGGAGATCACGTCGAGCCCTGCGTCTTTCAAGGAGTCGATCTTGCGCTTGCCTCCAGCGAAACTATCCATGGATCCGGTGACGTCGAGCACCATCGACAATTCCAGGTCTTTTGCGCCGCAACGGACCTTGGCACTCCCATTGATGGTGATGTCCGCGATACCGGACAGGCGCAGTAGGCTTGTCGGCATGGCGGCCGTCGCCTTTGGATTGACGCTGTTCTCGTCGGCATTGAAGCCGACCTGCGTCAACTGCACCGGGAACTTGCCGCCGGCCGCAGCCGTCGTTCCATCGGTAAGCTGCATCGACGACCCGGCCAGCCCGGCAGTAAGGAATGCCTTGACGACATCATTTGGATCTTCATTCGGCGAGGCCGAGCAGACCGCCAGCGCCGCGGCGTCGACGGCGCTCTGCAGCGTTCTTTCCGCGGAAATAGCCTGGCCGATATCGATTGCGGCGCCGGTAATGGCGAGCATTGGGATAACCATCAGTCCGAACAGCGGGACGACGGTGCCTCGACTGTCCTTCAAATAGGAGGAAGCCTTCCGGTTCACTTTCTGCATAGTCCTACTCTCGAATAAGTATGAATGGATTGATGCCGGCGATTAGCGGAGATTGCACGCGCCACGTTGAGCGAGACTTTCATTAATGCATTCGATTTTATCGACCCTTGATCTTGAATTGCTTTGCTTTGACACTGGTAAAATGCAGGTATTTCGAAACCAGGAAAAGGACCGTCATTGAAGATTGAAACTGTTAACTTTGAAATCCGCCACATCTCGTGACAAAGGCTTGCTTCCCTGCTGCATCTTGATGTTTCCAGTCTCCGGACAATGGGTGCCGCCCCCTGGCCGAAGCGGCGCGCATCGCTCAGAGAAAGTCATCCGAACGAAAAGCGGGGCAGGCGCGTTGGCGGGCCTGCCCCAGTTGGTCGGGGAGAAAGAGAGGTGTTGGTGTGGGCGGTTTAGTCGTCGAGGCGGCTTGGCGGAGGGTGCCGTGCGGCCTCGCGTCTTGTCCGCATCAGCCGCAGTTGAAGGGCGAGAGCGAGTGAAGCAAACAGCAGGACGAGCGGCCAGGTCGGGACGTTGCCAGGTTGAAGACCGAAGTTCGACATTTTCAGCGTCCTGGGTTCGGTATTCTGGGTTCGGCAATCTGGCCGCTCGGGTTTCGCGTGTCGGCGTGATCGTCAGTTCATGATCAGCGGGCCGGTCGGGATCTTCGGCATCACGTTCTTCATGCCGATGGCTT
>JAHJQI010000103.1 GCA_018819265.1 Alphaproteobacteria bacterium | reverse complement strand
GGGCCGCCGCATTTCGGCGATCCGCGCACCGGCAATTCATACAGCGATGGCGAGCGGGGAAGCGACGGCTATTCTGGAGCAGCGGGCGACGGCCGCGGCGCGTCGCCATCGTTTGCGACACCACCGGCCGTTGACCGGGCAGATCTGAGCCCGCTTGAACCGATTGCGCCCGCGGACGGCGGCAATGGACCGTATGGCAGTTATGGTTCGGGCGCCCCGCCGGCAAAGCAAGGCTACGGGCCGGGGCGGGCCGATGCTGAAATTCCACGCGGCAGTTCCGGGGCGGGCGGCACAGATGGGTATTCGACGCCTGCGGCGAATACGTCCTCGTCGTGGGCTCCGGCCACGGTTGCCGACGCCAGCCGCATCGATCCGAGCGAAGCTGAGCGCTTGCTGAAGACTATTGACGCGGCACCGAAATCGCGGACGTTGCGCGAGCTGCTTCGTTCCGTATTGGCGAATGCCGGGGCCGCGGCTGGTCGCGAAGGCCAGTCGGCGGCGGCTGCCAAGATCGATGCACAGCTGCGCCTCGGCTTTGTCGAAGAGGCGGCGGCGTTTCCAATTCCGGAAGGCTTGAACCGGGAAAGTTCTGATTGGGCCGGGTTCGCGTTGCGGCGGTCGGTGGCGATGCTGGCGCTTGGCCGCGGAGAAGATGCGTGTCGCGATGCGCGCGATATTATCGCCGTTGCCGATGGCTTGCCGGACAAGGACAAGGATCTCGGCATCCTGCTTTCCGGGTATTGCGGGGCGCTGTCCAATACATCCGCGGCCGTGACGCTTGCGGCCGATGTGGCGCGTGAGCGTTCCGGGTTCGATCCGGCGGGGCTTGCCGGCCTTGAGGCGGTGGCGCGCGGGGCCCGGCCGCGCATCCCCACTTCGCTGAAGCTTTCGCCGATTGCCTACAGGATGCTGCAAAAGGCCGGGGCGGATCCGGGGCAGCTCGTTGCCGCGCAGGCCGATGCGGCGCTCCTGGCGGCGATGCCGGTCGATGGACTGCTGCCGGCCGAAGCGCGTATCGAGGCGGCCGAAAAATCGGCGGCGTCCTATATCCTGACACCTGAGATGCTGGCGAAAGCCTATGGGGAGGCACCTCGCGGCACCGACATCGAGGCGATGCCTGCGGGCCGGGATGCGGAGACGGGCAGTCCGGTGCTGCGCCGGGCTAATCTTTATGTCGCCGCGGCACGGCAGCCGACGCCGCTGCGCAAGGTGCGACTGGTGCGGGCGTTCCTCGACTCCAGCGCCAAGGCGGGCCTCTTCGAACCGGCGCTGGAGATGATGAGCGAACCGGTGTCACGGATCGCTCCGGTTGATGAAATCGGCTGGTTCGCGGAGACGGCCGTCGAAGCGCTGGTGGTCGGCGGGCGGATCGAAGAGGCGCGGCAATGGTTGCGGCTTGCCGAGAATGCCGATCCGCGCGGAGCCGGTGCGCTGGCCCATTGGGCCGCACTCGTCGATATCGCCGATCCAAGCCGGTCGGCGCGACGCGGCGACAGTCTGGCGTCGCTGGAACGGATGGCGCTGCGCGGGGATTTCAAGCCGGCCGAACTGCACCGGCTCGCGACCGTGCTGGACGCGCTCGATTATCAGGTTCCGATCCCGCTGTGGGACGCGGCGAGCCGTTCGCCGCAGCCGACCGATGGCTATCTGCCGCCAACGGGGGTGCTTTCGGAGTTGCAGCAGGCGGCCAAATCGGGCGAATCTGCGAAGATGATCCTGCTCGTTGCCAATGCCATCGGGCCGGATGGACCGGCGGGCGCGCATATGATTGCTCTTGGGGATGCCATCAGGGCCTTCAAGCGGGCCGGCATGGAGCGGGAAGCGCGCCGGCTCGGCGTCGAGGCCTTATTCCCGGCGTGGCCGCGTTCGGCCCAGGGCTGATGTGACGGCCGGTCTGAGGCCTCGCCCGCTGCCCAGGGCTGGCGTTGTTTCGGTGCGTGAAGCGAAAAACCAGGTGCGACACGAGGCAACGAAAGTGCAATGAGCGCTGCCGCCGCCCAATCCGACAACTACCGCCTGATCGACCTGTTTCTCGATATGCAGGCGGCCGAGCGGGGCGCCGCCGAAAATACGCTTGCCGCCTATCGCCGCGATCTCGACCATGCGGGCGAGCAATTCCGCCGCGCCGGTGTCGGCCTTGCCGATGCCGAACCCGAACACGTTGCGAAGTTTCTCACCGGGCTCGGGGAAATGGGCATGGCGCCTGCGACGCGGGCCCGGAAGCTTTCGGCACTGCGCCAATTCTACCGCTTCCTTCTCGCCGAGGGTTTGATCGAGGAAGATCCCTGCCACGGTTTCACAGGGCCGAAGAAAGCGCGAGCGCTACCAAAGACGCTATCGATCGGGGAGGTGGACCAACTGATCGAAACGGCGCGGGGGTGCTGTCGCGCAACCCATGGCGGCGAGCGCTACCGCGCGGTCCGGCTCTACTGTCTGCTAGAAGTGCTTTATGCGACGGGCTTGCGCGTTTCCGAACTGGTGTCGCTGCCGCGCGATGTGCTGACCGGTGACGCCCGCGTCCTGACGGTGAAGGGCAAAGGCGGCCGCGAGCGGATGGTGCCGTTGTCGGGGGCGGCGGTGGCGGCTCTGCGGGAGTTCATGGCGCTCGGGCTATCGGCTGAAGATGACATGAGCGCGACGGTTGCAACTCGCTGGCTGTTCCCGTCAAAGAGCGCGCAGGGGCATTTGACGCGGCAGCGGTTCGCGCAGGATCTGAAGGAGGTCGCCGAACAGGCCGGGCTCGATGCGGAGCGGGTCAGCCCGCACGTGCTGCGCCACGCTTTTGCCAGCCATCTCCTCGATCGCGGCGCCGATTTGCGCGCGGTGCAGCAGCTTCTCGGGCATGCCGACATTTCGACCACCGAGATCTACACTCACGTCCTGCAGGAGCGGCTGAAGGCGCTCGTCGAACAGCATCATCCGCTGGCGGTCAAGAAGGCATAAAAAAAACGCGCTGGGCGAACCCGGCGCGTCATTTTTTGTTTGCGTTTCTTATTGTCGACTTTGTCAGGGTCAGGCAGCGGCTTCTTCGCCGCCGGCCTTCCTGGTCTTTTTCAGCTCGCGCTTGATCTTGAGGACGCGCTCGGACAGTTCGTCGTCCTTGGCCTTCATGAGGAAGGCGTCGAGGCCGCCGCGGTGCTCGACGGTTTTCAGTGCGTGGGCGGAAACCCGCAGCCGGTACTTCTGGCCGAGGACGTCGCTCATCAGCGTGACGTTGCACAGGTTCGGGTTGAACTTGCGCTTCGTCTTGTTTTCGGCGTGGCTGCGGTTCTGGCCCGAAAGCGGGAGCTTGCCCATCAGCTCGCATTGCCTGGTCATATCTGTATCTCCTGGCGCCGCAGGCCCCAATTGCTGGAGGCGCGCGCCGGTTGTTCGTGTCGGCGATGACGAAAATGAATAGCCCACCGGCGCGGCCAGCGGGCAACAGAGGCGTTTACTACCGGAGACCGGCGGGTTCCGTCAAGGGGCGAG
>JAHJQI010000102.1 GCA_018819265.1 Alphaproteobacteria bacterium | reverse complement strand
CAGCGCGCCAGCGGGGCCTGTGAACAGCACCGCGAGGAACGGATAGGCGATCAGCAAGGCCAGTCCGCCATAGCGGAAGACGTCCTTGTATTCGCCGAGCGGGGCCAGCTTTTCGCCGATCCTCGTGGCGGTCGAAGAGGCAATATCCGAGATGCGCCCGCCAAAGACGATCCAGCCGAGCCGCGCGAAGAAGGCGATGGCGACGAAGGTCGCGACGAGTTCCCAGCGCGGGTCGAGGACAAGCCCCTTGGAAAGATCCTGGCGCGTGCGGAAGGCGAGGATGGGGAATGCGAGGCCGAGGGTGAACAGTGCGAGGAAGCCGGCATCCTTGATGGCTGCACGCCAGTCGATTGGTTCGCGCCCCTTCTCGATACGCGGTTCCGCCGCAGCCTTGGCCATGCCTCACACCTTCTCCACGTCGGGTTTGCCAAAAATGCCGGAGGGCATGAAGATCAGCGTGATGGCGAGGATCGAGAAGGCGGCAACGTCCTTGTAGTCGATGGAGAAATACGCCGACCAGAATGTTTCGATGAGGCCGATCAGGAGGCCGCCGATGACGGCTCCGGGCAGCGAGCCGATACCGCCGAGCACGGCGGCGGTGAAGGCCTTGATGCCGGGCACGAAGCCGTCGGAAAAGTTGACGACGCCGTATTGCACCATGAAGAGGACGCCGGCGACGGCGGCGAGCGCGGCGCCCATGACGAAGGTCAGCGAAATCGTGCGGTCGACGTCGATGCCGAGGAGCGCGGCCATCTTGCGGTCCTGTTCGCAGGCGCGCTGGGCGCGGCCGAGCGGCGTCTTCTGCACGACGTACCAGAAGGCTGCGAGCAATACGGCTGTCGTCGCGACGATCAGGATCTGCTTGTAGGCGAGCGTGATATTGCCGTCGCCGATGGGGATGAGGAAGCCGCCGTCGAAAATCGGAGGCAGTGCCTTGTTGCGCGGGCCCTGGACGAGTTGGACGAAGTTGATGAGAAAGATCGACATGCCGATCGCCGAGATCAGCGGGGCGAGGCGAAAGGAGCCGCGCAGCGGCCGGTAGGCTATTCGCTCGATGGCCCAACTCCACAACGCCGTCAGGGCCATCGCGCAGATCAGGACGAGGATCAATGCGAATGCAATGGCAAGGCCGCCGAACAGGGAGGTGATCAGCAGGAAGACGATGAGGGCGATGAAGACGGACAGCATGAACACGTCGCCATGGGCAAAGTTGATCATGCCGATGATGCCGTAGACCATCGTGTAGCCGATGGCGATCAGGCCGTAGACGGAGCCGAGCGTCAATCCGTTGATGAGCTGCTGCAGGAAATAGTCCATGGGGCCTGTCGGGTCACGTGCTTCAGGTCAGGGCGGCTAGTGTGGTGATCGCGAAGTTCGCATCCACTTGCAGCTCGCTCCGAGCGAACTTCGCGATCTGAACCACACTAGCAAAGTCATGTTTCTAGTGTCCCTTCTGATTCCGAAGTTCGCACGCGAGTTCGCGGCAGGGTGGTGGCGAACTTCGGAATTGGGACACTAGGTGTCCTTTACAACTCTGAAAGAGAATACATATCGCGCGTTCAGTTCTGATGGAACGGCGGCCGGTGTCGAAGTCTCTGTTCTGCCGCATGTTCGAACCGCAGATTTGCAGGTCTCCTTCGGCAGAACACCGCCCGAGTCTTTCGCTCCAGGGCTCGGGCTGCGCGCGAGTCTCCGCCGCAGCGCCGCTCAGGCCTGGAAACACCCACCGGTGGCCTACAAAATGTTGTGGGAACCGTCGCAATAAGGTTCGTCGTCGGTGGTTTTGCAGCCGCACAAATTGAAAGTGCCGCTACGGTCGGCGACGAAGCGGAGCGGCTCTATGCCGGTTGCCTTATGGGTGCCATCGCAGAACGGCTGAGTTTTCGAGCGCCCGCAACGGCAGTAGAAATAGGCTTTGCCTTCTTCAAGTTCGACCTGATAGGGCCCCGCTTGAGCGGCGACTGGCTCTTCTGCCACTTTTCCCTCCCTTAAAAGTGCTGGATGCCTTTTTGATTCCGGCCCAATGCCGGCCGCGATTGGATATTGCCGGTTTGGCTTGCGCCGACCAGTCCGCGAGAGCGTATTCGATCACCAGATGCTCTACCGGCTATCATGGTGCGGAACAAGCCCGCAGACGGCGGCTAGCAGGGCGATTGCATGAATCTGGAGGTGACAGTCCGAGCGAATGCTGAATCTATGCAGGTCCTTTCGATTCGCGATGAGGACCGCCATGGCCGACGCTCAATCCCAGGCAGACCGTGCATACGATCAAGTCGTTGAATGGCT
>JAHJQI010000101.1 GCA_018819265.1 Alphaproteobacteria bacterium | reverse complement strand
TCTCGGCGTCGACCTGCTGTCGATCGCCGGGCACAAGCTCTATGCACCCAAAGGTGTCGGCGCTCTGTATATCCGCCGTGGCACACAGATCGAGCCGTTGATCCACGGCGCCGGTCACGAGGGTGGCCGCCGTGCGGGAACGGAAAGTGCATTGTTGGCAACCGCACTCGGAGCGGCGGCCCAGCTTGCCGCCGATCTCCAACCAATGACGCGCATCCGGGAACTACGCGATGACTTCTGGCAGCAACTTGCTGCCGCTCTGGGGGATCGCGTCGTCCTCAACGGCCATCCAACATACCGTCTGCCCAACACACTCAACGTATCCTTTGTTGGACAAATCGGAGCTGACATCCTCGCCGCACTCGAAGGCGTTGCTGCATCGACCGGCTCGGCGTGCCACAGCGGCCAGATTGAGCTGTCCCCGGTGCTGCGGGCAATCGGAATTGCCCCCAAGGTCGGGATGGGTGCCATTCGCTTCAGCCTCGGTCGCACAACGACACAGGCTGAGATCGATGCCGTTGCAGCCAAGATCAGGGAGATGTTCGGCAGAGCCGGTAACTGACGTGAGCTTGTTCGCGGCGGCGGCGATTGCCGCCGACCTTGTCGGGAGCGACACTCCCTGTTGCTCGATACCGACGCATGAGCTTGATCGCCGCTGATTCACTGACGCCGAAGCGCTTGGCAGCAGCACGACACGACGCACCGCCCTCGACGGCGGCGACGATGCGTTTGCGAAGGTCCTGATCGAATGGCTTGGTCATGGACGCTGGCCCGCTCGTCCAGCCTCCATGTTGAATCACTGTTCGCGACCGATGGGAATCCCCCAACCGAGTCCATTAAACATGAACACGCTCTAGCGAAAATTAAAAGCCCACATTCGCGGAAAGTTCAGGGCCGATTGACAGTTGCCAAGAGTGGCCTTTGCAGACCGCAGCTGGCCACCGGATAAGAATCGCGAGCCTAAAGGGAGGTTCAGCATGCCTACCGACATGCTATTTCCTCACTGTAACTTGCCCGCAAGGTTCTGTGCGCTGACTGTATTTTCTGTGCCAGTTCCTCGATGTGCTCCATGGTCGTATCCGGAGATATGATGGAGATCCGCACGATTGTTTGGTCCTTCCATTTTGCCGAACGCAGGAAAGGACCGTGCTTCTTTTCGATCTCGGACAGCAACTCTTTTGTGATGGCCTCCCTGTCTTCGGCAGGGACGTCGGAACCGACTGTCAATGCAATCTGGTTGAGGCACACTTCATTTAGAATTTCGATCCCCGGCTCAACTGAAAGGATCTCGGCGAGACGAGCTGCGCATGCACAGTGACGGGAGACAATTTCGCGAATGCCTTGCCGGCCCAAGGCTTGGATCACAGCCCAAACCGCAAACCCGCGCGCCCTGCGGGAAAGCTCGGGGACGAAGTGGGTCGGGTTTCGCCCATCCCCCTCACTTTCGTTGAGATAGCTTGCTGTTATGTCCATCGTACGCCTGTGCGCATTGGCGTCCTTTACGATGGCAAAGCCGGAATCGTAAGGCACCTGAAGCCATTTGTGACCATCTACAGCCCACGAGTCGGCAAGTTCCACACCTGCACACAGATGCATGAGGTTGGGCACCGCATTTGCCCAAAGCCCGAACGCGCCGTCGACGTGCAGCCACGCGCTGTGCGTGGCTGCCAGTTTCGCAATCTCTACAAAGTTATCGAACGCGCCGGAGTTTATGTGGCCAGCCTGGCAGACAATGACCTTGGGCTCCTGATGCTCTTCGAGCCGGCCGGTAAGTTCATCGATGAGCATCCGCCCCTGGTCATCGCAGCCAATCATCACATAGTTGCTGCGGCCGAAGCCTAACAACCTCAATGCGGACCAAACTGAGGAATGAGCCTCTTCGCCGATAAACACCTTGATGGCGGGCGCACCATGGAGACCTTCGACTTCGAGGTTCCAACCGGACTCCGCCAGAACGTCACTGCGGGCTGCAGCGAGCGCAATGAAACTCGCCATCGTCGCGCCCGTCGTGAACCCGACAGAGCACTCATCGGGAAGCCTCAGCAGGTCAAGAAGCCACTTGGCGGCAACTTCCTCGGCGGTCGCAGCCGCAGGCGAACACTGGTAGATGGCCGCATTTTGCCCCCACGACGACGTAAGCCAATCGGCGGCCACACCAGCAGGGTGTGAACCACCCATCACCCATGCGAAGAAATCGGGTCTGATATTGCCGACCAGACCAGACTCAGCCGCGCGGACCAGATCTTCGATCACCGAGGAGGCCTCGCGGCCCTCTTCGGGTACCCCGACATCGAACAGCTCGCGTAGTTCGCTGGCGGTGGCTCGCGCATGAGGAGTATCGGCTCCGCCTGAGCAGCGGTATGACACACCCTGCCTCGCGGCATACTCGAGCGCTCTTTTTTCCGAGTCATTCATCGTTCAGTTCCTGCCGTGAATTTCCAACCATCATTCAGCGCCAGCCTTTTGCCAATGACCGGCATCAAGAGCGGACGTCATCTGGGGTGAAGCCATCCCGGCAGGAAGGAATAGGCGTCGAAGTTCTTCTTGCCATCGAACTTCACAGCGCTCTGCTCCAGCATTTTTTGCAGCCGCCCATCGTTGAAGGCATCGAAGGTCTCAGTGCATCCGCCGATGTGCTCACCAGCGACGAAAATTTGCGGGATCGTCGGCGAACCAGTCCGTTCCTTGAGTGCGGCGCGAATATCGCCGCCCAAATCGTTTTCCTGGAAGGGGACCGAATCGAGATCGATTGAGCGGTATGGCACACCCAATTCGCCGAACATCTTGCGGACCGACCAGCAGAATTCGCACCACTCCAGGGCGAACATGACAACCGGCTCGTCCTTTCCATGGATTGCCTTGTCGATATACTCGCGGGCCTCGGGCTTGACGTTGGAAGCTTCGATCGGGCCACCGGAAGGCTTCGCCGGTTCGGCGGCTACATCGAACCTGTAACGTGGTGTCGATGCGGCGATCTCCTTTTCTTCATCCGACATGTCGGCCGCCACGCCATCGAACAACGGTGTCGATAGATAGCGTTCACCGGTGTCAGGGATCATGCAGAGGATATTGGAGCCGGCCGGCGCATCTTTGGCGATCTCCATAGCTGCAGCGAACGTGGCTCCACCCGAAATCCCGCAGAATATCCCTTCCTTCCGCGCCAGCTGCCTGCTCATTTCGAGGGCATCGGCCCCTCTGACGGGAACAAGCTTGTCGATCAAACGATCCTGCAAAACGTCATTTGCAAGTTTCGGAATGAAGTCGGGCGTCCACCCTTGCATCAGGTGCGGGCGGAAGTTGGGGTGGCTTGCAGAAGGGGTATGATCTTTAGAATATTGCTGCGCGATACCGCTCGACAAAAGCTGAGAGTTGTCCGGTTCGCAGGCAATGACCTTCGTTGTCGGGCTCTTCACTTTCAAGACCCGCGCAACGCCTTTCAGCGTGCCACCCGTGCCATACCCCGAGACCCAGTAATCGAGGCCCTCGCCTTCGAAGTCGGACAGAATTTCTTCCGCCGTCGTTTTGGAGTGCATGTCCGGATTGGCTTCATTCTCGAACTGGTGGCAAAGAAACCAGCCATGCTGGTCGGCGAGCTCTCGCGCCTTTGCAAGCATTCCCGAGCCCTTTTCCGAGGCCGGTGTCAGAACCACCCTGGCACCAAGGAAGCGCATGAGCTTGCGGCGTTCGATGCTGAAGTTCTCTGCCATGGTAACAACAAGCGGATAGCCTTTTTGGGCGCACACCATTGCTAGGCCGATGCCGGTATTTCCACTCGTTGCCTCAATGACGGTCTGTCCAGGTTTCAAGGAGCCGTCACGTTCCGCAGCCTCGATGACGCCGAGAGCCAGACGGTCCTTGACTGAACCGAGAGGGTTGAACGCCTCCAGTTTCACGTAGACGTTTACGCCCTCGGGCGCCATGTTGTTGACTTTGACCACCGGAGTGTTGCCAATCGTCTGAAGAATGCTCGAATAAAGCTTGCCCATTGTTCGTTTCTCCTGATCATCTCAATTCAGTGAGTTGCTTTTTCTTTCGCGAGTTTATTTGGCCGTTCAAGGCGCGGGTTTCGCGGACAGTTGCTGAGTGCCGGGATTGGACCAGGCAATAATTTTGAAACCTAAGCTGGGATGGCTTTCGGTTTGGATTGGCGGTAGCGCAATGCGCGGTAGTCAATGATCGCAGCAACCAGGAGGGTGATCAGACCGGCTGTTTCCACGCGATCGAAGTACTGGACGAAATACGAATAGTAGACCGCTCCGGCACCGGCTGCTGCTAGTAGTGATGGGAACAGATTCTTGTGGTGAAGCACGTTGATGGCGAAGCCGACGAGCGCGACACTCGCGCCCGCCACGATCAGCCACATCCAGATTGTGCCATCAAGCGACATCGACACTCCGAGAGCTGACATAGCCCCGAAGAAAACCAGAAGGCCTTTGCAGGCCAGGAACGAGAAGATGCTTCCAACAACTGCTATCCAATGTGACATCGTAAATCTCCTTTTAGCGGTGGTGATGGATGCATCCTGCCCAGGAGGCGTGATAGTGTTGTTCCAAAAATTTCAGACAAGCGTGATTTCAGCGTGAATTTTGCACCTGAACGCACCAATCGACCGTGATTTCGGAACGTCCGGAGCGCTCAAGCTGTTTTCCTTGCAATTGCGGCCGCCCGAAGCTGCCGCTTAAACCAAGCCCCGTCCCAACCTGTTCGCAGGGGGACACGCCATTGCGAACCATGTTAAATAATCTGCGGAAAAAGACGATCCTGGAAGGCACCCGCTTTGATCCCATGGATCAGTCCGGCGGACAGCCCTTGCACTAGCGAATAATCATGATAACCGTCAGACTCTTAGGCCGTTTGGTTGTAACAGATGGTGCCGGGAACGAATTAAGCGTTCCAGGCAGCAAGCTTCAGGCGCTGCTGACGTATCTTGCCCTCAACAGCGACGGCGGTGCATCACGCGAAAAGCTTGTCGGACTTTTGTGGGGAGGCCGCTTCGACAAGCAGGCACGCCAAAGTTTGCGCCAGGCCATTTCCAAGCTCCGGCGGATTTTTGAGGCGGCGGAAAGTGAAGCGCTGACATTCGACGGAGATTTTCTTGGGCTTAACACTGAAAATGTCGCGATTGATGCTGCCCAATTCCAGAAACTCTCCGCGGAAACTTCTCCAACATCACTGGCCGAAGCCGTACGTTTGTTGCGTGGAGAAATCGCAGATGGGCTTGTAACGCGTGCCCCGGAGTTTGATGCCTGGCTCCAAACCGAGCGGCAACGCTACAATCAGTTGGCAGCCAACGCCCTTCTTCGTCTGGGCAATCTGCAACTTGAAATGGGCGAACCAGCCGGTGCGATAAAGACGGCCTCGAATTTAGCCGCCCTTGACCCGCTCAATGAGTGTGCCTGCCGTATTGCGATGCACGGACTGGCAAGTGTTGGACAGCGAAGTGCAGCTATCCAGCGCTATCAGAGTTTTTCGGAACTAACTGAGCGCGAACTCGGTACCGGGCCGGACCAGGAAACGCGAGCGTTGTTCGGGTCAATCCGTGACGAAGCCAAGGCAAAAACAAGCAGTGAGCCGCCAGCTAAAGCTCCGGCAGCAGAATCTCAAATCGCGAGTGAAACGACTTCTGTTTCGTCTCACAAACCCGTTGTGGCGATCCTGCCCTTCGATAACCTGTCAGGCGAGCCGGATCAGGACTATTTTACTGATGGCGTCTCACAGGATCTGATCACGGGACTATCCAAGCACCGCTGGCTGGATGTCATCTCCCGCAACAGTTCGTTTGCTTATCGGGGACGCTCGGCTGACATTAAATTGGTCGGCAGTGAGCTCGGTGCGGACTACGCCGTCGAAGGAAGCATCAGACGAAGCGGTTCCCGCGTTCGTGTCAGCGCACAGCTTGTTGACACATCAAACGGCAAAACGCTTTGGGCTGAGCGTTATGATCGCAACCTCGACGAAATCTTCGAGGTCCAGGATGACATCACCAATACGATCGTTGCCCGCATCGAACCCGAACTTGGTGCAGCAGAGCGCCGTAAGGTGGTTCGCAAGAAGTCAGTGAACCTGGAAGCCTGGGATTGTTACCACTTGGGCATTGCGCACTTTTTCAAGTTCACCGCATCCGACAATCTGGAAGCTCAGCGGCTCCTCAAGCAAAGCCGCGAACTTGACCCGGCCTTTGGTGAAGCCCATGCCTGGTGGGCTTACTCGACAGTCATCGGCATGGTCTACTGGGACACCGAGCCAAGCGACAAGTTGCTTGACGAAGCGCTTGCCGCCACGCAGCGCGCACTCGAAATCGACGACCAGAACGCGACATTCTATGCCCTTCAGGCACGCATCCAGCTAGCGCGTACCGAGTACCGCTCGGCGATTTCAGGAAACGAGGCCGCAATCCAAATGAACCCCTCGTTTGCCGCCGCCTACTGCGGTCTCGGCGACTCCCTTGCCTATGAAGGCAGATATGACGAAGCCATCCAGCATTTCAAACAGGCATTGGATTTAAGCCCGAACGATCCGCAAAGGTGGGCGTTTCTGACCTACGGCGCTCTGGCTCTCATCTTCAAACAGGATTTTGAAACGGCTCTGGAATGGGCGGAGCGCGCGCGTATTCTTCCGAATTGTCAATATTGGACGACCGCGCACATGGTCGTTGCGCTGGCCCATTTGAACCGTCTGGACGAAGCCGAAAAGATCGTTCAACAACTCATGATGGAGAAGCCGAAATTTTCCTGCAGTTTTGCAAGAAGGAAGCTGTTCTATTTAAAGCTGCCGGAACAAATCGAACTCTACATAGACGGCCTCCGCAAAGCCGGCGTGCCTGATGGTTGAAAAACATGGCGCGGAAGCAGAGTGCGCCAAAATCATGCGCGGCTAAAGCCGAACATTCAAATTTCGTCAAACTGCGGACGGCAACCGGCAAGCGTGCCAAACTTTAACAGGTCACACTTTTGGAAAACTACGTACGGTTACAGAGCCGATTGGATAATGCGTGTCGACCCCGTGTTGTCGGCTTACGGAGCACACCGGCCGTTTTCGTTAGGGCGGCTGACGCTTTCGGTCACTCTCGGCCTTCGGCTTGTCCCCCAAAAGCTTCCGCTTAGCCCGGATCATGCATCAGGCATGAAGAAGATGCGTGTGGCTGTGGCGCAGATCGTTGAAATCGCGTAGCAAACCGTTGTCGAGACGAAGTGCATGCGTCGCAACGGAGCACCACAGCCATGACCGACAATATCGCTCTTCCCTTCGATCTGCCAGCGGTAGCGCGGAAGAAGCTGACAGTTGATTTCGACGGCGGCAACCAGTCCGCGGACGCCGGCGTGCTGCTGCTGCGGGCCGCCGAGCAGAAGGTCGGCATCATCGATCGCCTGGCGGCGCCGCTGCCAGATAGACGCGACCCCGCGCGCGTGCGCCACAAGCTCACCGAGATCATCGGCGCGCGCGTCATCGTCATCTGTTGCGGCTGGGAAGATGCCATAGACCACAACCATTTGCGCAACGATCCGGCCCTGAAGATGGCGGTCGGGCGCTGCCCCGAGTCCGGCTCGGCGCTGGCTTCGCAATCGACCATCACGCGTTTCGAGAACGCGCCGACCAAGATGCCCGGCATCTTTATGAAGACGTCTACTGTCAGCGCGGCCAGGCGGAGAACCTGATCAAGCTGCACAAGGCGCAGCTCGCCTCCGACCGCACGTCGTGTCATTCGGCAACCGCCAATCAGGTGCGGCTTGCGCTGCATACTGCCGCGTTCTGGCTGATGCACACGCTGCGCGCCGCGATTCCCGAGGCGCATGCCCTTGCCAAGGCGGAGTTCACGACCTTGCGCCTGCGGCTGTTGAAGATCGCCGCACGCGTCGTCGAATACGGCTGGCGCATCCGCGTCCACCTGCCGACGAGCGCGCCCGAGATGGCTCTGTTCCGCAGCCTCGCGCTCCGTCTCTCGCCGTCTGGATGAGGCCCGGGGCTTACGCCCCGACCCGCCGCCGACACAGGCAGATCAACCCCGAACGCGTTGCAACAGCGAGTTGATGAAAGACGGTCCTCGTGGACCGCCGATGACGCGCGCCGATCAGACCAAGCGACCCGGCCGTGCTCCCGGTGCATGATTCAGGCTAAGCCGTCTTCGGATCGAGCGCTCCGCTCGCATACCGCTTCGCCATCTCGGCGATCGGGATGATCTTGATCTTGCCGGCCTGGCCTGCCGTGCCGAACGCTTCGAGGCGTTCCTTGCAAATGCTCATCATCGCGTCGCGCGCCGGCCCAAGATACTTGCGCGGATCGAATTCGGACTTGTTGGTCGTCAGGATCTTGCGGATCGTCGCGGTGGCGGCAAGGCGAAGGTCGGTGTCGATGTTGATCTTGCGCACGCCGTGCTTGATGCCGCGCACGATTTCGTCCACCGGCACGCCGTAGGTCTCCTTCATCTGCCCACCGTACTCGTTGAACACTTCCTGCCAGTCTTCCGGCACGGAAGAGGAGCCGTGCATCACGATGTGCGTGTTCGGACAAAGCTTGTGGATCTTCTCGATGACATCCATGGCGAGCACGTCGCCCGTCGGCTTGCGCGTGAATTTATAGGCGCCGTGCGAGGTGCCGATGGCGACCGCCAGTGCGTCGACCTTGGTCTCGTTGACGAACATGCGGGCTTCTTCCGGGTCGGTGAGAAGCTGCGACTTGTCGAGCTTGCCTTCGAATCCGTGCCCGTCTTCGGCCTCGCCTTCACCGGTTTCCAGCGAACCGAGGCATCCAAGTTCGCCTTCGACGGAAGCTCCGATCATGTGCGCGAGTTCGGAAACCTGCTTCGTCACGCGGGCATTGTATTCGTAGTCCATCGGCGTCTTGGCGTCTTCGCCGAGCGAGCCGTCCATCATCACCGAGGTAAAGCCGTTGCGGATCGCCGACAGGCAGGTGGCGACGTTGTTGCCGTGGTCCTGGTGAACGCAAAGCGGGATGTCGGGATAAATGGCGGACAGTGCTTCCATCATCTTCGTCAGCATGGTGTCGTTGGCATAGCCGCGTGCGCCGCGCGAAGCCTGGATGATGACCGGAGCATCGGTCGCCTTCGCCGCTTCCATGATGGCAAGGCCCTGCTCCATGTTGTTGATGTTGAAGGCGGGCACGCCATAGTCGTTTTCTGCAGCATGGTCGAGCAGTTGCCGAAGTGTGATCAGTGCCATGGCTTGAAGCCTCCTTTGTCACTAGTACGAGCGTGGCAGTTGGTCTGCCAGTTGTGATAACGGTTCAAGTCTCGTTCAATTCGCTGGTGAAGCACGCCCGAGCGCCTTTCGTGCGGCTTCTGCAACCGCTTCCGAAGTGATGCCGAAGTGCCGGTAAAGCTGATCTGCCGGTGCCGACGCCCCGAAGCCGGTCATGCCGATGAACTGTCCGCGTCCTCCAAGATACCTTTCCCAGCCGAAGCCGACACCGGCCTCGATGGCAATGCGCGGCGCGGTGCCGATGACGGCGTCCCGGTAGCCCTGCTCCTGCGCTTCGAATTTTTCCCAGCACGGCATCGAAACGACCGCCGCCCGTATGCCGTCGCCGGCCAGCGCCTCGGCGGCCTTTACCGCGATCTCGACTTCCGATCCCGTTGCCAGGATCGTCACGTCGCGGGCGCCGTTCGTCTCGCGCAGCACGTAGCCACCCTTCGCCGAAACGTTCTCTGGCGTGTGCTCGCTCCGCAGCGTCGCCAGGTTCTGCCGCGACAGCGCCATGACCGACGGCGTCGAGGTGTCTTCCAGCGCGGCAAGCCAGCACTCGGCTGTTTCGACCGCATCGCACGGCCGGAATACGTTGAGGTTCGGCATCGCGCGCAGGCTGGCAATATGCTCTACCGGCTGGTGCGTTGGCCCGTCCTCGCCAAGCCCGATCGAGTCGTGCGTCATGACGTAGATGACCCGCTGGCCCATCAGCGCCGACAAACGGATCGCAGGGCGTGCGTAGTCGGTGAAGACCAGGAATGTGCCGCCGTAGGGGATCAACCCGCCGTGCAGCGCGATGCCGTTCATCGCTGCCGCCATGCCGAACTCGCGCACGCCGTAATAGATGTAGTCGCCGCCATAGTTATCGGCCGAGACCGGCACCATGCCCTTGGTCTTGGTGTTGTTCGAGCCGGTGAGATCGGCCGAGCCGCCGACCATGAAGGGCACGTTGGCATTGATGACTTCGAGCGCCATTTCGCTCGATTTGCGCGTCGCGACGTTTGGCGCATCGGCTGACAGCTTCGCCTTGTACTCGTTGATCTTGCCGGCGAGCCCCGAAGGCAGCGCGCCTGCTATTGCGGCTTCGAAGTCCGCACGCTTTTTCGAGGCTCCAAGCCGTTCCTGCCAGGCCGAGCGCGTCGCACCGTGACGCCGTCCCGCCGTGCGCCAGGCCGTCAGGATGTGCTCCGGGATCTCGAACGGCGCCGCCGTCCAATTGAGCGTTTCGCGGGCAGCGGTAATTTCGGCCTCGCCCAGCGGTGACCCGTGCGTCGCCGCCGTCCCCTGCTTGTTGGGCGCACCCTTGCCGATGATCGTCTTGCACGCGATGAGCGATGGCCGCCCGTCGGCCTGGGCCGCTTCGATGGCCTTGGCGACGGCCGCCGCGTCGTGACCGTCGACGCGCGAGGTGTGCCAGCCGGAAGCGGCGAACCTTTGCAGCTGGTCGGTCGATGTCGAGAGGTCGGTCGAACCATCTATCGAGATGGAATTGTCGTCCCACAGGACGATCAGCCGGCCGAGCTTGAGGTGGCCGGCCATGTCGATGGCTTCGTGGCTGAGGCCTTCCATCAGGCAGCCGTCGCCGGCGACGACATAGGTGTGGTGGTCGACCAGATCGTCGCCATAGCGTGCATTCAGCATGCGCTCGGCCAGCGCCATGCCGACCGATGTCGCAAGCCCCTGCCCCAGCGGCCCCGTCGTCGTCTCGATGCCGGCGGCATGGCCGAATTCGGGGTGACCGGCGGTGCGGCTTCCGAGCTGGCGGAAATTCTTCAACTCGTCGAGGGTCATGTCCGCATAGCCGACGAGATGGTGCAGCGCGTATTGCAGCATCGAGCCGTGCCCGGCCGACAGCACGAAGCGGTCGCGGTCGGGCCATTGCGGCTGCGCCGGGTCGATTTTCAGGAACCGGGTAAACAGCACGGTGGCGACGTCCGCCATGCCCATCGGCATCCCGGGGTGGCCGGAATTGGCCTTCTGTACGGCGTCCATCGCAAGGGCGCGGATGGCATTGGCCATCTCGTTGTGGGTGGCGCCTTCCGCGGCGGCGTTCGTTTCAGCGGCACTCATGGATAAGTTGGCTCCTCGGAGGGTATCTCTCAGAACGCGCGCTTCTTGCGTTCGACAAGTCGGATGATGTGCGGTGTCAGGATCAGCTGCATCGCCAGATCGAGCTTGTTGCCCGGCACGACGATGGAGTTGGCCCGCGACATGAAGCTGTCGTGGATCATGGAGATGAGATAGGGAAAGTCGATACCGCGCGGATTCTTGAAGCGGATAACGACGAGCGATTCGTCAAGCGTCGGAATCCATCGCGCCACGAACGGGTTCGACGTGTCGACCGTCGGCACGCGCTGGAAATTGATGTCGGTCGCCGTGAACTGCGGGCAGATATACGTCACGTAGTCGCGCATGCGTCGCAAAATCGTGTCGGTAACGGCTTCCGTCGAGTATCCGCGCGTAGCCTTGTCGCGATGAATTTTCTGGATCCATTCGAGATTGATGACGGGGACGACCCCGATCTTCAGATCGGCGTAGCGCGCAATGTTTATGTGCTCCGTGACGAGAGCGCCATGCAGCCCTTCGTAGAGCAGCAGGTCGGCGTCTGCGGGCATGTCCACCCACTCCGTGAATGTGCCTTCCACAGCGTTGAGTGCCTTGGCATCTTCCTCGGTGTGGACGTAGTGGCGCATGCGCCCTGTGCCGGTTTCCGAATAGAGCCGAAACATGTCTTCAAGCTCTTCAAACAGGTTGGCTTCCGGGCCGAAGTGGCTGAAGTGGTGGTTTCCCGAAGCCTCCGCGGCATCCTGCGCTGCGTCCATGTCTGCCCGGTCGTAGCGGTGGTAGGCATCACCCCCGACGATGACGCCGCTGATCCCTTCCCGCCGGAAGATCTGTTCGAAGGTATGTTTCACGGTCGACGTACCAGCGCCCGAGGAGCCCGTAACGGAAATGATCGGATGCTTGATCGACATGTTCTGGTTCAGCTCCGCAACAGGCCGCGCTGCGAGAATAAAGGTGAGGCCTCACCTTCGGATTGCGCCTCATTGTAGCGGGAAATGCGCTCGACTTCGGCTGGTGGACCGAACACCAGCGGCACCCGCTGATGCAGGTCGTCCGGCTTGATGCCGAGGATCGGCCGGAGGCCGTCGGTCGCAGCCCCGCCGGCTTCGCTGATCAACAGGGCGATGGGGATCGCTTCGTAGACAAGCCTCAGCCGCCCCTGTTCGTAGCCTTTGCGGGAGTCGCCTGGGTAGAGGAATACGCCGCCGCGGATCAGGATGCGGTAGGCTTCCGCCACCAGCGATCCAACCCACCGCATGTTGAAATCCTTCTCCCGCGGGCCATCCTTGCCGGCATCGAGGTCGCGCATGTACGCCTTGACGGCATCCGGCCAATGCCGCGCGTTCGATGCGTTGATCGCGTATTCGGCCTTGTCGGGATTGATCTTGAGGTTGCGCTGCGTCAGCCGGAAGACGCGGTCGTGCGGCGCCATCGTGAAGATGTGGGTGCCCTCTTTGACGGTCACGACCAGCGTCGTCTGCGGCCCATAGACGAAAAAGCCCGAAGCCAGCTGCTGGCTGCCGGCCTGCAGGAGCGCTGCATTCGGATCCATGCCTTGCACCGCCGGAAGGATCGAGAAGATGGTGCCGATCGATACGTTGGTGTCGATGTTGGACGATCCATCGAGTGGATCGATGGCAACCACCAGCCGCGCGCCTTCGTTGAGGATTTCGGCCTCGTCTGCCTCTTCCGAGCCCATCGCCGCCACGGGAGCCTTGGCGAGCGCCGCCTTGAACATCCTGTGCGATTCGACATCGAGGAACTTCTTGATGTCGCCGCCGCCGCCGTCGCCGACCGTCGCGCCGAGCCCGCGCACGAACGGGCCTTCCGCGATCAGCGCCGACAGGCGTGCCGAAGCTTCCGCCAGCGCCACCAGGGTCGCGGTAACGGCATCGCGTGTCGGATCGCCGCCACTCCAGTCCTTGAGATAGTCAGCCAGGGTGGAATGCTCGCAAGCCATTCGGCAGTGCTCCTTTTCGGCGCTTTGCAGTGCGATCGGCCCGGTTTCGGTAGACGTCGTGCCGCGGCGCGTTGTTTTTCAGTGACGGTGCTTGTAGCAGCGCCCGCCCTGGCCAGCAACGCGCCATCTCCACCGGCTATGGGCGTTGGCGGGGATATGCGCCGCCGGAGTGTCGGTCCCCGGCCTGGGCATTGCCAGATAATGACTATAAATTGTGGCCGCTGCGCCGCCTGTTGATCCTGGAACCGTTTGCAGGCGTACTGAGCATGAACGATAGTAGCCCGTGAATCACGCCATCAAGCCTGCCCCGGATCGAACGAGGCGTAAATGACCTTGGCAAGCGCCACCACCTGGAATGCAGCGGTTCTATTGGCCGTTGTTCTGGCCATCCTGCCGGCCGCCTCGCACGCCAACGACATGACCGCGCGCGAAGTGACGGTCAAGATCTTCGAAACTCCCCCCGGAGAACGCGCCGATCTGTCGGATCTGAACCTGACCCTGCTCGATCTTTCCCGCCTGGACTTCAGGAAAGCCATCCTCGTAGGTGCCGATCTCTACGGCTCGGACGTGTCGCACGCTAATCTTTCCGGGACCGACCTGACTTCGACGCGCCTCGACCGCATGACGATCGTCGGCACCGACTTTTCCGGAGCGGACTTCACCGACGCCAGTTTCCTGCGCCCGTCGTCCTTTTCGGCAACTACGCCGGATCGCAGAGAGGCTGCAAACTTTTCGGGTGCCAAGATGGTGCGCACCAGGATATTCGCCCGGCTCGACGGCGCCAGTTTTCGCTCCGCTGATCTGACGGACGCCGATTTCAGCCCGCTCTCGTCCGGCGCCAACACGATTTCCGTCATCCCCTTCAACAAGCTCTCAGGCGCCGATTTTTCCGGCGCTGTGCTGCGCGGGGCCAACCTGCAGCAGGCCAAGCTGGAGTTTGCCAACTTCCGTGGCGCCGATCTTCGGGATGCCGACCTTCGTGCGAGCGACATGACGGGCGCCGATTTTACGGGGGCGGACCTGGCCGGCGCGGATCTGACCGGTGCGATCGTCTCGCAAGCGATGCTGTCGGGCGCCAAGGGTCTGCAGGCGGCCAAGGGCCTCGGTGTGGCGATCCGCCCGGAAGACCGCGGATTGAAGCGACCGTGAGTCATCCCGTAATTCAAAGCGAACCGCAATCCGGCCTGCAGAAGCCTTGCGATGAATCGGCCGGCCGCCGCCTGTTCTCCACGTTTTACGGGCACGGCATTAAGACACGTGCGATGGTTTCCGTCCTGCTCGCAGCGGTGGTTCTGGCGATCGTTGCGAGCTTGAGCCCGATGCGAACGACGGCATCTGCGCAAGCGGCGTTCGCCCCGGTCGACACCGCCCTCGTCATCGCCGTCGACGTCTCGAATTCCGTCGACGAGCGCCGCTACCGGCTGCAGATGAGCGGCATAGCCGCGGCACTTGAAGATCCCGCCGTGGTCGGCACCATCCTCAACGGCGCACAGGGTGCGATCCTGGTGTCGCTCGTGGCCTGGTCCGACCGGCCCCAGGTTGCCGTCAACTGGACGCGTATCGCCAGCCAGCAGGACGCAACCGCCGTCGCCAGCAGGATCAGGCACCTGGAGCGCATCACCGGCGAGTTCACCTGCCTTGCCGATATGCTCCGCTATCTCAACGACAAAGTGCTGCCGACCGTACCCGCCCCCGCGCTGCGCAAAGTCGTAGACGTCTCGGGTGATGGCGCCGACAACTGCAATTCACAGGTCGCGACGCCGGAGATCCGCGATGAGATTGTCGGATATGGCACCATCATCAACGGCCTGCCGATACTCGAAGGCTCGGAAGCTTCGACGCTTGAGAGCTGGTATGAGAAGAACGTCAAGGGCGGCCCGGGTTCGTTCGTGCTGGCGGCCGATGGCTTCGAGGATTTCGGCCGCGCCATCCGCCAGAAGTTCATCGTCGAGATCAGCGGTCTCGA
>JAHJQI010000100.1 GCA_018819265.1 Alphaproteobacteria bacterium | reverse complement strand
GTCGCGCCTTAGTTGACCGATGGTGCGGCGAGGTTTGAGCCAACTAAGGCGCGATAAACGCCTCACTAAGCCATTGATGTTGCTAGTGGCCCTGATGTCGCGCCAAAATCGGACGAGGTTGCGGCTATGATGCGATTTTGGTGCGACGGGCCACTAGAGCCGGATGGAAAATTAATTCGCGCCCTGAAAGCGCCTGCGATCCGAAACTTGAAAAGGACGTTCCATGAACTTGACGAATTGGAAGCTTGGCGCAGACCTGACCCGGAGCGCCGGGCTCTTGGCCGTCGGCGTGCTTGGCTGTGCCATCGCCGTAGATGCCGTCTTCGACCGCGCAACCGCCGAGGATCCGGCAAAACCGGCGGCGGGCGCTGCCGCGGCGGCGTTTTCGTCCGACCAGAAGGCCGGCATCGAAGCCATCATCAAGGACTATCTGCTCGCCAATCCTGAAATCCTGCTCGAAGTCCAGTCCAAGCTCGAAGCAAAGATGGAAAAGCAGCAAGAAGAGCGGCTCAAAACAGCGATCAAGTCGAACGCCGACGAACTTTACCGCCGCGCCGATGCGCCCTCGGCGGGGGATCCAAAGGGCGATATCACGGTCGTCGAGTTCTTCGACTACAACTGCGGCTTCTGCAAGCGCGGCTTTTCGGAGGTCGCCAAGCTGATCGAAAAGGACAAGAAGGTCCGGGTCGTTTTCAAGGAACTGCCGATCCTGTCGAAGGGTTCGGAGGAAGCCGCCCGCGTGGCGCTGGCCGCCAAGAAGCAGGGCAAGTACTGGGAAATGCATAGCGCCCTGCTCACCTACCGCGGCTCGGTCGACGGCGAAAGCGCCCTGAAAATCGCCGCCAAAATCGGGCTTGACGCAGAAAAGCTAAAAGCCGACATGGATTCGGCGGAAGTGACCGGTGAGATCGACAAGGTGCGCGAACTCGCCCAGAAAATGGGGATCAACGGCACGCCGCATTTCCTCGTGGGCGACCGCACGATCGCCGGGGCACCCGAAAACCTCTTCGAGCAGATCGAGGCCCATGTCACGGATCTCCGCAAGAACGGCTGCGAAGTCTGCTGAACGGGCCGTCTGGCGGTATCAAGAGGTCGACGAGAGCGGGCGCAGCCGCTTCTTCCCAGGCGGTCGCGACAGGCGGCCACCTTTGACTTCATCAAGAAAGCTGATAGACGCTTTAGCCGGAGTCTTCTGGAATTGACGGCTCGGACGGACTCGCGGTCCATTCATCCTCGACCACTCGGCCAGCCCAACCTGTTTTGCAATACGTGGATATGGCAAAGCCCATCTTCGTCCTGAACGGACCAAACCTCAATTTGCTCGGCAAGCGTCAGCCCGACGTCTACGGGACTGCGACACTCGAAGACGTGCGCAAGCGGACCGAATCGCGAGCCCAGCAGCACGGCTACAGAATCGAGTTCCGGCAATCCAACCACGAAGGGCAGCTGGTCGACTGGATCCAGGAAGCGAAAGAGGCGGCGAGCGCCATCATCATCAACGCGGCGGGCTATACGCACACCTCGGTGGCATTGCTCGATGCGCTGCAGGCAGCCGAATTGCCGGTCATCGAAGTTCACCTTTCCAACATTTTTCGCCGCGACCCTTTCCGACAACACTCGTATATTTCGTTGGGCGCCCATGGCGTGATCTGCGGGCTTGGAGCAAAAGGCTATGAGCTGGCGGTCGAAGCGCTCGCCGAAATCGTGAAAAGCCAGAACGCGTGAGAGAAGACAAAGCACGGCCCTCAAAGCGGCCGAAGAGCAGGGGGCATAGGTCCATGAGCGCTAAGGACGGCAAGGGGAGCAACATCACCGAAAGCCAGGTGATCCGCGAGCTCGCCGATCTGCTCAACGAAACCGGTCTCAGCGAAATCGAGATCGAGAAAAGCGGACTGCGCGTGCGCGTCGTGCGGCAGATCGCGATGATGGCTGCCGCGCCGATTGCAATCGACGCCTCGCGGGCCGCCGCCACGGTTCCCGGCGCGGCGCCGGTCGATGCTTCGGGAGCCGATGCCGCGCGCCATCCCGGCGCGCTCAAATCGCCGATGGTCGGGACCGCATACCGCTCGCCCGAGCCGGGTGCCGCCGCATTCGTGGAGGTCGGCAGCCGCGTCAACCAGGGCGATACGGTTCTCATCATCGAAGCGATGAAAACCATGAACTCGATTCCTGCCCAGAAGTCCGGTACGGTGGCCGCGATCCTGTTCGAGAACGGTCAGCCCGTCGAATTCGGCGAGCCGCTCGTGATCATCGAATGACGGGCGCCATGTTCGACAAGGTCCTCATAGCCAATCGCGGCGAGATTGCGCTGCGTATCCAGCGCGCCTGCAAGGAACTCGGCATTTCTACGGTCGCGGTCCACTCGACGGCGGACGCGGATGCCATGCACGTGCGCCTTGCCGACGAGAGCGTCTGCATCGGGCCGCCGCCGGCGTCCGACAGCTACCTCAATATCCCGCGTCTGCTGGCGGCTTGTGAAATCACCGGCGTCGATGCCGTGCATCCAGGCTACGGTTTCCTGTCTGAAAATGCGCGCTTCGCGGAGATCCTCGAAGACCACAACATCACGTTCATCGGGCCCAGCTCGGAACATATCCGCATCATGGGCGACAAGATCGCCGCCAAGGAGACCGCGCTGAAGCTCGGGATCCCGGTGGTGCCTGGATCGCCAGGCGGCGTGCGCGAAGAGGGTGAAGCGAAGAGGATCGCCGAGGAAATCGGTTATCCGGTGCTTGTCAAAGCGGCTTCAGGTGGCGGCGGGCGCGGCATGAAGGTCGTGCACAAGGCCAGCGATCTGATGTCCTCGATGGCGGCTGCGCGCTCGGAGGCGAAAGCCGCCTTCGGCGACGATACGATCTATATCGAAAAGTACCTGACCAGGCCGCGGCACATCGAAATCCAGGTGTTCGGCGACGGCCAGGGCAATGCCATTCACCTCGGTGAGCGTGACTGCTCATTGCAAAGGCGACACCAGAAGGTGATGGAAGAAGCGCCATCGCCCGCGCTCAACGCGGATTCGCGCAAGAAGATCGGTGAGACGGTCGCAAAGGCTATTGCCGAACTGCGCTATCGTGGGGCGGGTACGGTCGAATTCCTCTACGAGGACGGCAATTTCTACTTCATCGAGATGAATACGCGCCTGCAGGTCGAGCATCCGGTCACGGAGATGATTACCGGCATCGACCTGGTGCTGGAGCAGATCCGGGTTGCGTCGGGATCGCAGCTGACGCTGAGCCAGAAGGACGTGACGTTCTCAGGCCACGCCATCGAATGCCGCATCAATGCGGAGAATCCTCGCACTTTCCGGCCGTCGCCCGGGCGGATTACCTATTGGCATCCACCCGGCGGCCTCGGTGTGCGCGTCGATTCCGGCGTCTATCAGGGCTATACGATCCCGCCCTACTACGACAGCCTGATCGGCAAGCTGATCGTGCACGGAAAAACGCGCAACGAATGCCTGATGCGGCTGAAACGGGCGCTGTCAGAGTTCGTGATCGATGGCATCGAGACGACGATCCCGCTGTTCAACGAATTGATCCGGCAGCCCGATATCGCCAATGGCATGTATGACATCCACTGGCTCGAAAACTTCCTCAGCAAGCCGTAATTCGTCAACCCGCCATAATCTTGGGCATGACTTCACCGGCGTTCAGCGATCGGGCAGCCGGCCACGCCATGCAATCGATTTGCGGTACAGTCGCGATCGGGTGCAGAGAGTAATCCAAATCCTTGAAAACCATCAATTCTTGACGGACAATCGCGGGTTCAAAGGTTAGAGCAACCGGGGAGTAACGCGTCTCGTGGCCTCACGTGACGACATCATGATCGAAATTACGCCGCAGGTTCTGCTCAAGGCCTATAGCTGCGGAATTTTTCCTATGGCCGAGAGCTCGAGCGATCCTGCGCTCTACTGGATCGAGCCGCAGCACCGGGGGATTTTGCCGCTTGATCGGGTGCACGTGCCAAGGCGACTGAAGCGGACCATCAGATCGACAGCCTTCGAGGTCCGCGCCGACTGCGATTTCGATTCGGTCATCGAGGGTTGCGCGGCATCGCGGCCCGGACGGCGTTCGACCTGGATCAACTCACGCATCCGCCAGCTCTACCGCGATCTGTTCGACCTGGGGCACTGCCATACGGTGGAGGTGTGGAACGGCTCGCGGCTCGTCGGGGGGCTCTACGGCGTGGCGCTGGGCGGTGCGTTCTTCGGCGAAAGCATGTTTTCGCTGGAACGCGACGTTTCAAAGATCGCGCTGGTGCATCTTGCGGGCCGGTTGATTGCCGGCGGGTTCGTGCTGCTCGACACGCAATTCGTGACCGATCATCTGCGCCAGTTCGGCACCATCGAAGTGGGCCGGGGCGAATTCCAGGTGCGGCTCGAAGAAGCCCTGAAGGTTCCAGGCGATTTCTATCGCTTGCCGGCCGAGGCGACGCACGAGGACATCCTGGCGCAGATCGATAAAGTCGATCCGGACGCGTAATGCCAGCAAGTGCCGGCAAGAATCCGAAGGAGAGTTACCTGCGGAACAGCCGGGTCGAAGGCGACCGGCTAGGTTGACTGTGTTGCCGGGTTAGACCCCCCTGTCCCTGATCAAAGGCCAGTAATCCGGTAACTTAAAGTCAGGGTGGCATCCGGGTTCATCCCCCGTCCTTCCCCCAAGCCGGCTGCTCCTCCCTGGCATGCCCGGCATCCGGACCGCCCGCCAGGCCCCTCGACGCATCGCGTCGAGGGGTTTGTTTCGCTGTGTCGCCTCGGCGCCGAAGACGAAAGGCGCCCCCAAATCAGGGAGCGCCTTGTCTCTTTGCGGACTTGTCTCTTGGCAGTCTTGTCTCTTGGCGGACGGCAAAAAAGTTATGCGTCGCCGAGGAGCTTTCTCTGCCACCAGCCGCGGCGGGTCGGTTTGTCGCCGGTCTCGCCGGTGTCGACCACTTCATCGTCCGTGGAGGATTCTTCAGCCGATGGCGGGCCGTCAGGTGCCACGGTGATGCGGGCGATGCGCGGCTCGCTGGAGACGGGTTCGCCGCGCGGACGCCGGGAGCTGTCCGCATCGGCCCCTGCAATCAGAGCGGCTTCGCTACCGGACTCATCTTCGAGAGGCTGGGTGGCGATCGTGACGGGGGTGGCGGTTTCGTCGAGGGGCGGTTTCCCGAGGGCGATGTCTTCGGTTGCGGTCGCTTCGGGGATGGGCGAAGAGGCGTCGTGGCTGTTGTGCTCGCGTTCCGGCGTGCCACTCTCGATCGTGGTTGCGAAAGGCTGGGCTAGCGAAGCCGCCGCCGCCGGATCGTCTGCGTCCGGCTCATCGTCGTTTGCAGCATGGTGCTCGCCGGCAGCGCCGCGCGGCGGGCCATCCTTCGAACCGGTGGTGGCGTCGTCAGGCTCGCCGTCCTCGTCGTCCGCGTAACCGTTGTCGCCAGAGGCAACGTGTGCGTCCTCGCGGCCTTCCTCGCCGTCGCGATTGCGGCCGCGATTGCGGCGACCGCCGCGGCGGCCACGGCGGCGGCGGCGGCCGGACTTTTCGTCGCCCGATTCATCGTCTTCGGGCCCTGCCGAACGCACTTCGTCGCTATCGTCGTCGTCGTCGGACTCATCTGAAGCGTCGGCGTGTTCGACGCTTTCCGATCCGTCGCTCGCGGAGCCCTCTTCGGAACGCCGGCCGCCACGGCGGCGGCGGCGGCGGCGCGAACGGCCTTCGCCTTCGCCTTTGTCGGCGTCGTCGGAGCGGACCGCTTCGATCACATCGGAAGGCTCCTCTGCGGCCTCGGTAACCTCGCCGTCGTTCTCGTCGAAGCCCCAGTCGACGCTGACAGCGTCGAGCTTGGGCGCGGCCCGGGTTATGAGCGGAGCGACTTCGCCTTTCTCGATCGTGAAGTTGGCGCCAGCCATCTTCGGGGAGGACTGGATGACGACCGGCATGCCGAGTCGTTTTTCCATGGCGACGACGAAGTCGCGTTTGTTATTCAGGATGTAGAGTGCAACCTCGGCGGTCGTGTTGGCGATCAGCGAGGTGCGGGCACCTGCCATCACCGCGTCTTCCAGACCGCGCAGGACGCCGAGTGCGACCGATTCGACGGAACGAATGATGCCGGTGCCCTGACAGTGCGCGCACTGCGTCGTGGAACCTTCCAGGACGCCGGTGCGCAAGCGCTGGCGCGACATCTCGAGCAGACCGAAGGGACTGATGCGGCCGATCTGGATGCGGGCGCGGTCGTCCTTCAAGGCCTCGCGGATACGCCGCTCGACGTTGCGGTTGTTGCGCCGCTCTTCCATGTCGATGTAGTCGATGACGATCAGGCCTGCGAGGTCGCGCAACTTGAGCTGGCGGGCAATCTCGTCGGAGGCTTCGAGGTTGGTATTGAGCGCAGTCTCCTCGATGGAGAATTCGCGTGTCGAACGTCCCGAGTTGACGTCGATGGCAACGAGCGCTTCGGTCTGGTTGATGACGAGATAGCCGCCTGACGGCAGATGCACGTAGGGGCTGAACATGGCGTTGAGCTGGCGCTCGATGCCATGCCGGGTGAACAGCGGTTCGGGGTCCTCGTACTGGATGACGTTCTTGGCATGGCTCGGCATGAGCATGCGCATGAAGCTCTTGGCGCCGCGGAAAGCCTCTTCGCCGGCGACGACGACCTGATCGACATCCTTATTGTAGAGGTCGCGGATCGAACGCTTGATGAGGTCGCCTTCTTCGTAGACGAGTGCCGGGGCGGTCGATTGCAGGGTCAGTTCGCGCACGCTTTCCCAAAGCCGCAGCAGGTATTCGAAATCGCGGCGGATTTCCTGCTTGGTGCGGGCGGCACCGGCCGTGCGGATGATCAGGCCCATGCCTTCGGGCACGTCGAGTTCGTTGGCGATGGCCTTGAGGCGCTTGCGGTCCTGGGGGGTGGTGATCTTGCGCGAGATGCCGCCGCCGCGTGCGGTGTTCGGCATCAAGACGGTATAACGACCGGCGAGCGACAGGTACGTGGTGAGGGCGGCACCCTTGTTGCCGCGCTCTTCCTTGACAACCTGGATCAGCAGCACCTGGCGGCGCTTGACGACTTCCTGGATCTTGTAGCTGCGGCGCGAGCGGCGCGGACGCGAGGGCAGTTCTTCCAGCGCATCCTCATTGCCAACCTGATCGACGCTATCGGTGTCGTCGTCGCCGGAAGTTGCACCATCGCGCGGTCTGCCGCGACGCGATCGGCCGCCGCGCCGGCGGCGACCCGCCGGGGGGCGCCCGGTGCGGCGTGCGCCGCCGCGGTCGTCGCCGGTTTCCTCGTCGGTGTCGGCTTCGTCGGCTTCGCCAGCGTCCGCGCCGGCCGCGACCGGCGTGTAGTAATCCGGCTGATTGTGATCATCGGCCGCCGGGACGGAGTCTTCGTTATCGGAGGCTGCGGTCGATGCTTGCGCGCCTTCTTGTCCGGTCGCTGCCGGCCCGGGTGCTTCGCTGGAGCCGGCTGCTGCGGTTTCTGCGCTCTCGTGCAAGCCTGCAGGTGCTTCGTGCAACGCGGCATCGCGGGGCATCGCCTCGCTCAGGACGGTCGAGCGGGGCTCGCCCGCAGCGTTCTCTGCCTCGGCGTCCGGCGCGGTGGAGGTTTCAGTGTCATCGTCACGGCCGGTTGCGGACGCACCTGCGGAGCCGGCTTGGCGGGCTTTGGCTTCTTCTTCGTAGGTCGTGGCGGGCCCGGCGCTGTCGTCGGCGCCGTCGAGGTCCGGTTCGTCATCGTTGTCGTAAGGCTCGTCGTCGTGAGCATCGGCGTGCACGTCATAAGGGCCGGCGTCGAGCACCTCGACGTCGTCATCCTCGTCGTCGTCCTCATCATCATCGGCGTCGCCGGACCCATCGGAAGAACCGACCTCTTCGGCGGCGAGGTCGATTTCTTCTTCTTCCTCGGCTTCGGCGGCGGCTTCCTCTTCAAGCAGCGCCAGCCTGTCGGCCATCGGAATCTGATAGTAGTCCGGATGCACTTCGTTGAAGGCAAGGAAGCCGTGGCGATTGCCGCCGTAGTCGATGAAGGCGGCCTGCAACGCCGGTTCGACCCGGGTCACCTTGGCCAGATAGATATTTCCGCGAAGCTGTTTGCGAGCCGCTGATTCGTAGTCGAACTCCTCTACCCGGCCTGCGCGCAATACCACAACCCGGGTTTCCTCCGGGTGCGCGGCATCGATAAGCATTTTATTTTCTGACATCGATTGTCCTCGGCGCGCCGTATCTTCATGGCAGGGCCAGCCGGAAAGCCTTCGGCGACCGTGCGCTGCGACAGGGCGCGCGCTCTAGCGATTGAGTTTTGCAAGATTGTTGTGGCGGTAGCGGCGCTCGTCAGCGTCTGTTGGCGCAATGCGTGGCGCCGAAAACCAGTCGCTGAAAGCGACCGGCGGACAGAGCTTTGAAATGAGCGTGCATTCTGCATTGGCTTTTTAGCTTTCACGTGCGGCGCAATGGACGCGAAACTTCGCGTCAACGCCCCATTCTTTTTGCCTCCGGCGAGGGAGGCGACGGCCGTCATGCCCAGTATCCGGCCCAGTATCCGGCCCAGTATTCCCCGCGAACTTCCGGCTCAGCGTTCGGCGACAGGTGAGAACTGCCTCACTCCTGGCTTCGGCGACGACCGGACGGCCACCCATACAGCGTCGAAAACGACTGCAACGGTGGGATCGTCGACAAGGTAGACCTACCGACCGCAAATTGTAACGTCGCGGCGGCCCCTGTCAAAACAACGACGCGTTCGAGCGGATTGTCTGGCGGTTTCGGAAGCTTTCAGCAATCTGCGGAGCTTCCGGACACATCGACATATCAAGCCAACAGAATGTTTAAGTGCTCCGCGGCAGACATGCAAGTGTCACGCAATTGCGGCAACAGGGCTTACTGGCGGGCATGACTCGACGATCATCCAGTGTCGGCATTAACAAGTGGTTAACACAGGGACGGGACTGGTACATCGACATGCCAAACGGGTAATATCGCGTGGGGCAGGTGGAAATCGAGGTGGGCTGAAGCCGTTGGTGCGCATCGCACCGGACGCGGAGTTGCGGCAATGTGTGGCTGACTCCGGGGCGTGGATTCCGGGACGAGGCCACGGGAAGGGGCTGAAAGGTCAGCTTGGGGGCAGGTTTGGGGTGCATTTCGAGACTATTGTTGGCTTTGATCGGGGGGCTGGCGCTCGGCTGTCAAATACTGGCCTTGCCGGCGCAGGCCGGCGTCGTCGTGACGGGGGCGGCAATAACGGGCGATAAAACCCGCACGGAATTCTCGATGACGCTGTCGCAGGGCGTGACGGTCGAAGTCTTCACGCTGGCCAACCCCTACAGGGTTATCCTCGATATGCCCGATGTGACCTTCGAGTTGCCGAAAGATGCCGGGCAGTCGGGGCAGGGCTTGATCAGCGCCTATCGCTACGGTTTGTTTGCGGCCCGCAAGTCGCGTGTCGTGATCGACACAGTGTCGCCCGTCAGCATCGAAAAGGCCGAGATGACCGCAGCGCCAGGTGGAGCGGTCAAGTTGCTGCTGTCCCTCAAATCCAGCGATGCGGCGAGTTTCGGGGCCGGTACGGGTGCCAGCAGAACGGCGAGCAGGCCGGTGCAAGCGGACCTCGGCCGCGGCGCGGATAGCCCGCGGCCATCACGGAGGACCGGGCGGCCGGTGGTGGTGATCGATCCGGGCCATGGCGGGGTCGATCCAGGCGCGCTGGGGGCCAGCAACGTCTATGAGAAGGACGTGGTGCTGGCGGCCGCCCTGGAGCTCTTCGCAGAACTCGAGAAACTCGACCGGTTCGACGTGGTCCTGACGCGCTCAACGGATGTTTTTGTTTCGCTCGACGACCGGCTTGAATTCTCCCGGTCGCGCTCGGCCGATCTATTCGTTTCGCTGCATGCGGACGCAATTGCCGACAAGCGCTTCACCTCGCAGGTGCGGGGGGCGACCGTCTACACTCTGTCCGACCGGGCCTCTGATGAAGCCGCGCGGCGCATGGCCGAAAAAGAGAACAGCGCCGACGCCATTGCCGGCTTGCCGGTCCTCAAGGAGGAGGAGGAGGGCGGTGTTCGCGATATCCTCATCGATCTCGTCAAGCGCGAAACCGCGAATTTCTCGATGGATGCATCGAATTCACTGGTGGGGCGACTCAAGCAGGCGACCCAGCTTTCAGCCAAACCGCAGCGGGCGGCGGCATTCAAGGTCCTGCGACAGACCGGGACGCCATCGGTGCTTGTCGAACTTGGCTATCTCAGCAACAAGGACGACGAAAAGCGGCTCAGTTCAGAGTCATGGCGCCGCAAAGTGGCCGAATCGCTTGCCGCCGCGATCAGCGCCTACTTCGACCGCAGGACTGCACTGGCGCCGTAGCCACATGTCGCGACCGAGTCTCTGAAGCAGCGCATAACCGCTCATTTTCGAGCGGCGAATGGTGGGATTGTGCGGAAGTGTACGGAAAACGACTGTTGCATGGCGGTATCTCAGCCGCGAGATTGGCGGTGAGTTCCCTCCGCATTAACCAAAGCTCCTGAAACGATTGTTATTTCATGGGCAGCGTATCGCGACGACGTGATGCCACATTGCCGACTAGTGTCGTGTATCGCAAATACCGACATCCTTGCCGCGACCTCGTCTCGGTATTTGCGGTACTGAACGACACTAGCAAATACATGAGCTTAGTGTGGTGCTTGTCTCGCAATTACCGACTACGAACCCAGCCGAACTATTGGTCGGCAATTGCGAGGCACCACACTAGGTTAGCAGGAGGCATGTGGGCGTGTGCTGCAGTGCAGCATCGTTTGCCGCCGTAACGATCCAAAGAGACCCCTAATCCGGGCCGAGGGCTGATGAGAGCGCCGATCATTCCACCGCCGAAGCCGCCCAAGAAGGTCAAGAAGCGCCGACAGCGCAGCCTGGTCCTCAGCCTGCTCGGGTTCAGCTTTGCCGCGGCGGTCGTCGTATTCGTCGTGGGATCGGCGGTTGCCGGCTACATGCTGATGCGGGCCTCCGAAGACCTGCCGAACTATGAGAAGCTGGCCGAATACCAGCCGCCGGTGATGACGCGCATTCATGCCAGCGACGGTTCGCTGATTGCCGAATATGCTCGCGAGCGGCGCATCTTCGTGCCGATCAACACAGTACCGAAGGTGGTCATCGAAGCCTTTCTTTCCGCCGAGGACAGCCGGTTCTACGAACACGGCGGTCTCGATTTCCAGGGCATCGCGCGCGCGGTCTTCAAAGTCGTGCTCGACAAGGCGCAAGGCCGCAGCGGTCGCGTTCAGGGCGCTTCGACAATCACGCAGCAGGTGGCGAAGAACTTCCTGCTCACCAGCGACCGGACGATCGATCGAAAGCTCAAGGAAGCGATCCTGGCGATCCGTATCGAGCGCACCTTCTCGAAAGACAAGATCCTCGAACTCTATCTCAACGAAATCTATCTGGGCATCGGCTCTTACGGTGTTGCGGCAGCGAGCCTCAACTACTTCGACAAAGAGCTGAAGGACCTGACGATCGAACAGGCTGCCTATCTGGCAACGCTGCCGAAAGCGCCCAACAACTACCACCCCATCAAGCATACCGAGAAGGCATTAGCCCGGCGCAACTGGATCATCGGGCAGATGTACGAGAACGGCTATATTTCGAAGGAAAAGGCCGAGGAAGCGCGCGCCAAGCCGCTGGATGTCAATTTGCGCAAGTTCGGCGCGCAGACGTTCGCGGCGGATTTCTTCGCCGAGGAAGTGCGTCGCGCTCTCCTGGCGCAATATGGCGAGGGCGATCTCTACGGCGGTGGCATGTCGGTCAGAACGACGCTACACCCGAAATTCCAGCGTTTTGCTCGCAAGTCCCTGATCGAAGGGCTCGTCAGCTTCGACCGCCGCAAGGGCTGGCGCGGTGCGCTCAGCAAGATCGACATAACCGGCGACTGGGGCACGACGCTTGCCGGCGTGGAGGCTCCTGGCGATTTGCAGCCTTGGCGGCTGGGGGTTGTTCTCAGCGCGGATGCGCAGCAGGCGGTTGTCGGTCTGAAACCGCGCAACTCGCCAGACGGCCAGCTCGAAGAAAAGCGCGAAGCGGTGCGCCTCGCGCTGGCGCAGGTGGAGTGGGCAAAGCGGGTCGACGGCGGAGCAAAGCCGAAGGCGGTGAGCGAAGTGCTGGCGGAGGGCGACGTGATTTTCGTTGCCCCTGACGAGCCACTCGATCCGACCGGTATTTGGTCGCTGATGCAGATCCCCGAGGTCGGCGGCGGTATCGTCGCGATGGACCCCCACACCGGCCGCGTCCTCGCGAGCGTCGGCGGATTCTCGTTCGATATCAGTCAGTTCGACCGGGCGATCCAGGCCAAACGACAGCCTGGCTCGTCATTCAAGCCGTTCGTCTACACGGCCGCCCTCGACAACGGCTACAAGCCGACGTCGATCGTGCTCGATGCGCCGATCGAAATCGAGCAGGGGGGCGGGCAGGATGTCTGGAAGCCGGAAAATTACGACAAGGAGAAATCCTACGGTCCAACGACGCTGCGTATCGGCATCGAGAAGTCGCGCAACCAGATGACGGTGCGGCTCGCACAGGACATGGGCATGCCGCTGATCACCGAATACGCCAAGCGGTTCGGGATCTACGACGATCTGCTGCCGGTCTTGTCGATGTCGCTTGGGGCCGGTGAAACGACACTCCTGCGCATGGCGACCGCCTACGCCATCCTGGCCAATGGGGGGAAGCGTGTCTTTCCGACGCTGATCGACCGTATCCAGGACCGCTGGGGGCAAACCATCTGGCGCCACGACCAGCGCCCCTGCGAAGGCTGCAAGACGACCGATTGGAACGACCAGCCGGAGCCAGAAATTCCCGACGACCGCAAGCAGATCATCGATCCCCATTCGGCCTACCAGATGACCTCGATCCTGCAGGGTGTCGTCGAACGGGGAACCGCGCGCAGCCTGAAGAAGCTCGGCATTCCGCTGGCCGGGAAGACGGGTACGACGAACGAAGAGAAGGATGCCTGGTTCGTTGGCTACTCGCCCGACCTCGTGGTCGGTGTCTTCGTCGGCTACGACACGCCCAAGCCGATGGGCAAGGGCATGACCGGCGGTCAGCTCGCTGCGCCGATCTTCGGTGAATTCATGAAAATGGCGCTCGAAGGCAAGCCGATCACGCCGTTCCGCCAGCCGCCCGGCATCGTACTTGCGCGAGTCAGCCTGATGACGGGGCTCAGGGCTCAGCCCGGCGACGACCAGGCCATCATGGAAGCCTTCAAGCCCTACGAAGAGCCCGATGATGCCTATTCGATGGTCGGTGTGGGGGCCGATAGCAGCGGCGACGCGTATTCGCCGGACTCAGCTTCGGTCAGCAGTGCCGACCCGCGGCCGCCTCCGCGCGGATATGGCGGTGGCGGCGGCGGGCTCTGGTAGCGGGCCTGGAGCGCCGCCAGCAGGGTTTTCAAACGGTATTCAATTGAAATCCGCTGCCCCGGCACAGCCGTAATGGTCTTCCCTTCGTTTACAAGCCAGGGCTTCGAACCTATATCGACGGACTGATCACCATAACCGGGGACTGTACCAGTCACGATCGGCGCTCTCCTGGTGCGCTCTTTCGATCAGAAGCGATCGTGCGCTCCCCCCAACTGCCTTGCCAAGGAGCCGCGCATGCGCGCCGAGCCACAAAAACACGTCGATTCCATCAAGGAGGCGATGGCCCTCCTGAGGAGGCATCTTTGACTGGGATACAGCCAAAGCCCGCCTTGAAGAACTGAACGCGCAAGCCGAGGACCCTTCGTTCTGGAGCGACCAGAAGAAGGCGCAGAAAGTCATGCGCGAGCGCCAATCGCTGGACCGCGCGATCAACAGCTACGAAAGCCTGGAGCGCGATCTCGACGATTGCGTCACGCTGATCGAACTTGGCGAAGCCGAAAACGACGCGGCAAGCGTTGCTGAAGGCGAAGAGCAGCTTGCGAGGCTCGAACAGGATGCGCAGCGCCGCTCGGTGCAGGCCTTGCTGTCGGGCGAAGCCGATGGCATGGATGCATTCGTCGAAGTTCACGCTGGAGCGGGCGGCACGGAAAGCCAGGACTGGGCGCAGATGCTGGCGCGGATGTATTCGCGCTGGGCGGAGAAGGCAGGCTACCGCGTCAACCTCATCGAAGAGAGCGCCGGGGAAGAAGCCGGCATCAAATCGGCGACCCTCGAAATCAAGGGTGAAGACGCCTATGGCTGGCTGAAGACGGAATCGGGCGTGCACAGGCTGGTGCGCATCTCGCCCTACGATTCCAACGCGCGCCGGCACACGAGCTTTGCGTCCGTGTGGGTCTATCCGGTGATCGACGACAACATCGAGATCGACATCAACGAAAGCGAGTGCAGGATCGATACCTACCGTGCCTCGGGAGCCGGCGGCCAGCACGTCAACACCACCGATTCAGCGGTTCGCATCACGCATATCCCGACCGGAATCGCGGTGGCGAGCCAACAGGAACGCTCGCAGATCAAGAACCGCGCGATCGCCTGGGCGATGCTGAAATCGCGGCTCTACGAACTGGAGCTGAAAAAACGCGAGGAGAAGGCCAACGCGGAAGCCGCTTCCAAGACCGAAATCGGCTGGGGCCACCAGATCCGCTCCTACGTGTTGCAGCCCTATCAGATGGTCAAGGATCTGAGGACCGGCGCGCAGAGCACCGATCCGCAGGGCGTACTCGACGGCGACATCGACCAGTTCGTCGAAGCCGCGCTAGCGCAGCGCGTGACGGGCGCGAGCGTCGAGGTCGAGGACGTGGAGTAAGGAGTAGGGAGTCGGCTCGGTTTGCGATGCCTTCCAACTGATACGTCCTCCCGGCGAAGGCCGGGATCCGGCCACGATCCGTGATACGGGACGTGAACCCCGAAACCGTATGCTCTTGAGGCTATCTGGTCCCTGCCGGTGCAATCAGCGTGGAGGTGTGAATGCAACAGTTTCCTGATATTTGTCTGGGCCCCGTCCTTCGACGGGGTGACGGATGTGGTTAGGGTGCCGCTGGAGCAGGCTGTAGGGTGGATTAGCGAAGCGTAATCCACCGCTGGCGGCGCATTACGCTCCTTTCCAACATTGGGCAAGCCCATGTTGGGGAGCTAATGCGCCCTGCATGTTCTGTTTTTTAGTCCGCTTGGCGGCGCATTACGCTGCGCTAATGCGCCCTACTTGTTCCGATCGGGTGACGGCAAGTCGTCAGTGTAGGGTGGATTAGCGAAGCGTAATCCACCGCTGGCGCCGCATTACGCTCCTTTCCAACATTGGGCAAGCCCATGTTGGGGAGCTAATGCGCCCTGCATGTTCTGTTTTTTTGAGTCCGCGTGGCGGCGCATTACGCTTACGCTAATGCGCCCTACATGTTGCGTTTTTTGAGCGTGTTGAGATTTGATGGGTTTAGTGCATAGACTTGGAGAGCAGCTCTTCATCGCAGCAATGCCCGGATGAGGCCTATGACCGAAAATCCGCACTTCGATTTCTCCCTGCTGGCGCAAGGCAATATTCCGGTCAAGAAGTTCGCGGCCGACGAGAAGATCTTCCTTGCAGGCGATACCGGTTCGGCGATGTTCATTGTCCGCACGGGCAAGGTCGCGATCAAGACCGGCGGAATTATCCTCGAAAACGTCGGCCCGGGCGGGCTTTTCGGCGAGATGGCGCTGATCGACGGCAGCCCGCGTTCGGCGACGGCGGTGGCGCTGGAGCCTTGCGAAATCGCTGTGGTGGAGCAGCCGGGGTTTCTCGGGCTCATCCAGCAGAGCCCGAAGTTCGCGCTGACGGTGATGCAGCTCATGGCGCAGCGCATCCGGCGGACGAACGAGAGCCTTTAGGCGATGCAAGGGCCGCTCGACGCCGGTGTCGCCTCGTGCTAGCTGGCAGCTTCCATTTCACCGAGCATCCCGACCGGCATGTCGCTGAGCGTTCCCAAAACCTACGACCTGATCGAAACCCGAGGCTTTCCGGGCTACGAGCTTCTCGATTCCGGGGGCGGGCGGAAGCTCGAGCGGTTCGGCGATATCGTCGTCGACAGGCCGGAACCGCAGGCCTTATGGCGGCGGCGGCTTTCCGCGGATCGCTGGGCGCAGGCGCACGCCGTCTTCTCAGCATCGGGCGACGACGAGGACAAGGGCAAGTGGCGCATCGAGCGTGCTGTGCCCGAGAGCTGGCCTGTAGCTCTTTTGGCCAACACTCAGCAGGCTGGTGTCTCTTTGACTCCCAACACTCAGCAGGCTGGTGTTGGGGTGCAAGCCGGTGGCTCTTTGACTCCCAACACTCGGCAAGCCGGTGTTGGGCGGGTCGACGACATCACCATGCTGTGCCGGCTGCAGGGGCTATGGCACCTGGGGCTGTTTCCCGAGCAGATGCCGCACTGGCAATGGATGCTGGAAAAAATAGCAGCGGCCAAGGCTGCCGGTGTCGAACGGCCCCGAGTTCTGAACCTGTTCGGCTATACGGGCGCAGCTTCGCTTCTCGCGGCGGCGGCAGGCGCGGAAGTCGTGCACGTCGATGCGTCCAAGAAAGCCATCCAATGGGGAAAAGACAATCAGGCGGCCTCGAAGCTCAACGCCGCGCCGATCCGCTGGATGCTCGATGACGCTCGAAAATTCACCGCGCGCGAAGTTCGCCGTGGTCGCGACTATCACGTACTGCTCGTCGATCCGCCGAAGTTCGGGCGCGGGCCCAAGAACGAGACGTGGGAGCTTTTCGCCGACCTGCCGGCTCTGATGGACGACTGCGCGGCGCTTGCCGCCGACAAGCATGCCGCGATAGTGCTGACCGTCTACGCCATTCGCGCATCCGCATTGGCGTTCGCCGAACTGGTCGCGGAGAAGATGGCGCAGGCTGGCGGATCGATGGAGGTCGGCGAACTGGCGATCCGCTCGAAAGACGGCAAGGCGTTGGTGCCGACATCGCTTTTCGTGCGGTGGTCGGCGCATGCGTGATCTGCGCCGCCATAGCTCGCGGGAAAAACCGGCTGCCGCTTCACAGGCGAAGGCGATCTCCAGTCTGCAGAACGATCGCGTCAAGTCGATCCGCGCGCTCGAGATGCGCAAGGTGCGCCGCGAAACCGGGCTGTTCGTGGCCGAGGGGGCGTCGGTGCTAATCAGTGCGCGGGAGGCGGGATGGCGACCTGAAACGCTCGTCTTCGAACCGGGCGGCGCGTCAAGCGCTGCGGTGCGTTCTCTCATTTCCGACGCGCTCCGGGACGGCGTCGAGGTGCTCGAAGTCACGCCGGCGATCCTGACAAAGCTGGCCTCTAAAGACAACCCGCAGGCGGTGCTCGGCGTCTTTCAGCAGCGCTGGGCGGAGGCCCCTCCAGGCAACACAGTCGGCAAGAACGATCTCTGGCTCGTTCTCGAGGAGGTGCGCGATCCGGGAAATCTCGGGACAATCATTCGCACGCTCGATGCGGTCGGTGCGCGAGGGGTGATCCTCGCTGGCAATTGCTGCGATCCGTATTCGCGCGAATGCATCCGGGCAACAATGGGGTCGGTGTTCGCGGTGCCAATCGTGCAGATGACGCGCGAAGCATTCCTCGCGTGGCGGGCGGATTGGCCCGGCGATGTCGTCGGGCTGCACTTGAGCGGGGCGGAGGATTTCCGAACCGCGAAGTATCGCGAGCCGGTGCTGGTCGTCATGGGTAGCGAGGGGCCGGGCCTGTCGGCGGAGCTGACGGCTGCGTGTTCGCGGCGCGTGAAAATCCCGATGGCGGGACGGCTCGATTCCCTCAATCTTGCGGTCGCGACGGCTCTGACGCTGTACCAGATCCGCGGCCGTTACCTGACCATGTGAAGGCACCCCAGCGATGCGCATCGAATATCACCGGACGCTGATTGCCGACCATGTGCGCAACCGCGTTCTGTTCGAGGCCTTGAAGCGGGTCATCGTCCCCGGAGAAACGGTCGTTGCCGACATCGGTGCCGGGACCGGGCTCCTCGGTTTGATGGCGGCGCGGCTCGGGGCAAGGGATGTTTTTCTTTATGAAGCCGCCGAGGTCGCAGGCGTCGCCGAAGAAGTGATTGCGGCGAGCGGATTCGAGAACTGCTTTGTCATGCCGTGTCATTCGACCGAGATGGAGGAGCCGCCGCCGGTCGACGTCATCATCTCGGAGACGCTTGGCAACTACGCGTTCGAAGAAGACATCATCACGACGCTGAACGATGCGCGGAAACGCTTCCTCAAACCGGGCGGGGTGATCCTGCCGCGTTCGGTCGCGCAATTCGCGGCCCCGGTGATCGCGCCGCGTCTCAATAGCGAACTGCGGGTCTGGGGGGAGACGGGGGAAGCCTACGGCCTCGATCTTTCGCTGCCGCAGTCGATGAGCCTCAACAATGCGTATGTGCGGTCGATGCCGGCGGCAGAACTGTTGGCGGACTCGGTGCGGGAATGGGACCGGGTCGATTTCGGCGATGCCGCCGATCCGGGCCGCTCGGGATCGCTGAGTTGGGACATTGCAGATGCCGCGACGGTCTATGGGTTTGCCGCCTGGTGGGTGGCGGACTTTGGCGAGGATCTGCGTCTATCGACGGGGCCGGATGCGCCGGCGACGCACTGGGAGCAGCTTTACTTTCCACTCGAGAGCGAACTGTCGATCAAGCCGGGGGAGCGGCTGCTGTTCGAACTCAGCTCGCACAGCGCTCCAGAAAGCGGGACGCATCTGGCATGGGCGGCGGAGTTGCGCGGCGCCGACGGGACGATTGCCGCGCGCCAGGAGATGGACCTCGACAAGGGCTATCTGCCGTAGTGCAACATCCGATCTGACGGAACCACCTTCGGCGGTTCCTGGATCGGATAAAGTTGCTCTAATTCGACACCCATCTCAGGCGTGGCGACACGGGCTCGAGTGCGACTGCCGCATCGATTGTGCCGGCGATTGCCGCGGTGCGCGCATTCGAGGCAAGCAGGTCCTTGAAGCCGTCGGGCAGGCCGAACAGGATTGCAGCCACGATCGAGATTATGAACGCGGTGACGACGAGCGTGATGACGACGGATGCGGTCTTGCGGAAAAGATTCGAGCGGCGGCTGCGACGGGTCGATTTCATCCACCTGTCGCGCGTCGTGGATTCGCCTGGCTGGTGTGTTTGAACCTTCGAAGCCGGTTCGACGCCGCTGACCTTCTCAGCAGCTGTTTTGCGAATTCTTTCCGGTGTTGCAGCTTCGTCGGATTCGCCCGGCGTGCTGGCGACTTCCTCGTCCATGAGCGCCAACGGAGCTTCATCGTCGTGGCGCGAGTCGGCGGCGGCTGGCTTCGTGCGATGCTTGGGCTTGCGGGCAAGGAGGACAGCCAATTCCTTCTCAATGCGCAAGGAAGCGTCGTCGTCGTCTGCTTCGGCGTCGATCGGAACCAATTCGATCGCGCGAGTCGAATTCTCGTGACGCCCCGCGCTTCTCGTGCCGGTGGCAAAAATCTGGAACATCATTGCTTACGCTCCCCGCCGGCAAGGCAGGTCACGTTCGTCCATGTCGGCAGGCTGACCTGCCGATTATGGGTCACTGGAGCACTCATACACCCTCCATCGACCCCAAGCCCGCCGCTACTCAGGCTCTCTTCCCCGTTTCCGCGCGCACTTATGACGCTTTCGACCGAACCCGCCCGGTCAGTTATCCACAGTATATTGCCTGCTGCCCCGAGGCAATATGTTCCGTGGGCGTCTGCTCGAATTTCGACCGGCCGGCGGCATCGGTGTGTGTAGCCTGACAGTGGCCGGCATGGCATGAAGTGGGCGTCAAGTTCGCGGCCGTCATGGGACATACCCATGCCGAACCGAAATGGGGGGTTACGTTATGGTGCTTTTGATCGTCGGGTTGGTCGTGTTCTTCACCATCCATCTCATTCCCGCCAATCGGGAACTTCGCGAAGGGCTGATCGCGCGGCTCGGCGAGGGGGCCTACAAGGGCGTCTTCGCGGCGGCTTCTCTGGCGGCGTTCGTCGTAATCGTGATGGGCTACGCGAGGATGCAGCACTATCTAGGCTCGAAGAATCCGGTGCTGTTCGAAGCTCCGGTGTGGAGCAAGCATCTGGCGCTGGCGTTGATGCTGGTTTCGTTCATTTTCCTCGCGGCCGCCTACATTCCTTCGCGGATCGGGGCTGCGCTGAAGCATCCGATGCTGGTGGCGGTCAAAATCTGGGCACTTGCACACCTGCTAGCGAATGGGGATGCCGCCTCCCTCGTGCTGTTCGGCTCGTTCCTGGCCTATGCGGTGTTCGACCGGATCTCGCTGAAGCGGCGCGGCGACATGGGACGGAGTGCCGAGGGGGTCCCGGTCTTCAACGACGCTATCGTGGTCGGCGTCGGCCTGACGCTTTACCTGCTGATGGCCTATTACGGGCATCCCTACCTGATCGGCGTGCCGATCATCGGATGACGGCCGCATGGCGGAGAAACCGGCAATAGCTGCGCGGTTCAACCGCTCCGACAGGAGCCGGTTGATTCGGCTGCCAAGTTGAACCGCGACCTTCTCTGCGATCGAACTCGGATAGCGACCCACCGCCCTCAGTTGGTGAGAACGATCAGGTCGGTGTACTTGCCGGTTTCGTAGCTTTTGCGTTCGTCCGTGACGATGATTGCTGAGCCGGGCTTCAGCAATTCAGCGAGTCTATCGCGGACGTCGTCGGGCATGTTGACGCGGTCGAGGGCATTGCCTGGAGTTTGCGCCGGCCAGGCGGGATCGAAAGCGGGAGTGGAGTCCGTCTGGCGGGATTTGCCCGTGTTTCTGGCTTTGGTCACGTTCAAGTTCTTGCGGGCTGCGGTGACGGCCTGCCACCTGAGATCCTTGCCATCGGCCGAATAATCAACGGCGTGATAGACGTGCGTGCCGACAGGCGCTTGCGGATCCGCAAAGCTGATGTCGGCTTCCAGGACCGGGTCATAACCCTGACGGACGTACATCTTGTTGGAGTGCTTGGACAACAGCACCGTGATCGGCAGCTTGCGGCGCTCGAAGGCTTTCTTGGCGCTATCGAGGCGCTCGCGGGTGTTGAGCAGCGCCGACTGTGCCGTCACGTAGCGGCTTTTCAAGGTGTCGCGTCGAGCGGTCGCCGCCACGACGGCCTCACGTCGCTCGGCGCGGATCTTGTCAAGCGCTTCGAGGTCGGCGCGAGCAAGATCGAATTCGTTCATATGGCCAAGCGCTTCGGCTTCGAGCGCTTGTTCTTCGTAATGAGCCTCGGACCGCTCAACGGGGGACTGGAGCGTTGCAGCGCGCAAGATGAAATCGCGGAACTTTCGCTTCGAAGCCGCCATGCCGTCCTCGGCGTCGCTGAGGCGCTTCGTGATCCTGCCGGCCTCCGGCTGCAGCAGATTTTCCGCCTTGATCGTTTCCTGCAGGTCTTCGTTTGCGACCTTCAATTCGCCGGCCAGATCGTTGTGCTCCGTTTCGGCCTTGGCGATCGCCGCTTCAAGCATCGCGATTTCGCGCTCACGGTAGGCCTCGACGGCGGCTCGCGTGCGCTCGAGACCGTCAGGCAGCCCTTCATGTTCGCTGGCGTGCGCAGGAGAAACGCCGAGCAGCAGGTTGGCGGCACCGGAGGCCTTGCCTTCGGTTTTCGACTTGTCGTCCGTGACGGCGGCGGGATCACCTGGAGGCAGCGGGCGCAACAGTTTCGCATGAGCGAACGACTGCGGCACGGCTTCGGCATTCGTGACGATGACGCGGTTTCCCACACTGGTCAGCCCGAAGAGCGAATTCGAAAAGCTGTGTGGCAGCCTGATGCAGCCATGCGAAGCTGGATAGCCAGGAAGGTGGCCGGCGTGAAGGGCGACGCCCGACCAGGTGATGCGCTGCATGTTTGGCATCGGTGCGCCGCCATAGAGGTTCGAATAATGGCGGCGACGTTTCTGAAGGATGGAGAAGACACCGGTCGGCGTTCGGTGGCTCTTCGTCCCGGACGAAATGGGAGCGGAAGTGACCTGGCCGTTCTTATCGTAGACGACGACGCGCTGGCGCTGCAGCGATACCATCAGGGTCAGTGGACCCTCGGCCGTCGGGGCGGGCGCGCTGGTTTTGGTCCGGCGTTTGGCCGCATCGGCTGGGACCGTGCCCGCGACTATGGCAAAACAGGCCAGAGCCGAAACGGCGAATTTTGCTGAAGTGGCGGCCAAACCGCGAAAATCATTCAATAACTTTATCATGCAACCTATACACCCGTTCTATCTACCGCGGTCACATCAGACTAGCGCGAAACACCTAACCAGCACTTAGGCTGTAACCATCTATTGGTTACCAGACCCGATTGGTTGGTTGCAACCGATCCGAGCGTCATCGGAACAGTTCGGTTTCCTATTGTTGCAAGAGGTCAACGGCGCACGTCCGGCCGGCATGGCGAAGTGACCGCCGAATGTGTAGTGTTGGCGCCCGCGGCGGAAGAGCAGTTCTGTCCGGCGATACAAAATCCAGGAGAATGTTTCGGTCCATGTCGTCCCAATCCACTCCCGGCGCGGCTGGGCAAAAACGCCTGATGGCGCCCGACATAGCTGCCAAGAAAGGCGTCGAGCCGATCGTTTCGCTGACCTCATATCACGCCCACACCGCAGCGATTGCCGACAAATATTGCGATTTCCTGCTGGTCGGAGACAGTCTCGGGATGGTCATGCACGGTTTCGAGACGACCGTGCCGGTGACGCTCGACTTGATGATCATGCACGGCAAGGCGGTGGTGCGTGGGGCGCGGCGGGCGCTCGTCGTCGTCGACATGCCGTTCGGGTCTTACGAAGAAAGCCCGGAAGTCGCCTTCCGCAACGCCGCGCGGGTGATGAAGGAAACCGATTGCGGGGCGGTCAAACTCGAAGGCGGACGGCGGATGGGCGAGACGATCAGGTATCTGGTCGACCGCGGGATCCCGGTGATGGCCCATATTGGCCTGACACCGCAGTCGATCAACGTGATCGGCGGGTTCAAGGCGCAGGGACGCGAAGAAGTCCAGTGGGGGGCGATCGAGGAGGATGCCAGGATCGTCGCCGATGCGGGTGCGTTCGCCGTGGTGCTCGAAGCCATTGCCGAGCCGTTGGCGCGACGCATCACGCAGGCGATTGCCATTCCCACCATCGGGATCGGAGCTTCAGCCGAATGCGACGGCCAGATCCTCGTCATGGAAGACATGCTCGGCTTGTCGCCGCGGGTACCGAAGTTCGTCAAGGAATTCGGCCGCATCGGCGAATCGATCGACAAGGCAATCGGCTGGTACGCAGAAGAGGTCCGCAAGCGCAGTTTTCCGGCCTCGCAGCATACCTATGCCATGAAAACCGTGGCCGGCGGCGGCGAAGGGGCGCGCGCCAACAAGAGTGCGCGGGACACGAAAAAGCCGAAAACCGGCAGCACCTGATCAGTTGAGACTGACGGCGATGGGGCATGGTCGCGACTACCATGGCAGGGCGGACCGTCAGGGATTGCAGCGGCGGGCTCGATCGGGCATTGCTTTGAGGGCATAAAGCGTTATCAATCACGCGGTTAGCTGGACGCCAGAGCGGCCGGCCGGCGAGGAGTAGCCGCCTGCGTCTGGCAGACGGCGTCCGTTGGAAAAAAATCAAGAACGAGAAAATCAAGCGACATGGTCGACAGCAACGACAGTTTTCTGCGGGAAATCAAGCAAGAACTCGACCGCGAGCGGATGGAGAACATCTGGAAGCGTTACGGCACGCTGATTGTCGGCGCCGGCGCATTGGTCGTCATTGCGGTGGCCGGGTTCCAGATCTGGAATACGATGCAGACACGCGCCGCCCAGGAAGCCGGCGCGTCCTACGAACAGGCGCTCGACGCGGTCTTCGAAAAGAAGCTCGACGAAGCCGCCGTGAAATTTTCCGAGATCGCGAAGTCGGGTCCGACCGGTTATGCGACGCTGGCTGAAATGCAGTACGCCGCGACGCTCAAGGAACAGGGCAAGCCGCAGGAAGCTGTCGCCGAATTCGAGAAGGTCTCGAAGCGCGATGGCGCCGATGAGCTGATCGGTGGCTTCGCGGCGCTGCAGGCCGCCGCGCTGCGGGTTGGGGAAGCCGACTTTAAAGAGATGCAGAATCGCCTTGAACCTTTTATCAAGGACGGCGAGCCATGGCGTTTCAATGCATTGGAGCTTTTAGCAGTCGCCGCGATTGAGGCGGGGCAAGTGGACGAAGCGAAGGCGGCCTTCGAGAAGATTCTGGCTGAGCCGAACGTGCCGCCGGCGATGCGGCAGCGCGCAAACCTGAGGATGCTGCAGCTCGCAAGCGGCGAGAGTGCAGCTTCGAGCGGAGCGGTCACGCCTCAAAACGCAGCTGGCGGCGAAGCCGAGAAAGACGAGACGGCCGCGGGAGGCGATGCGGCGGGCGCTCAAGCGCCGCCGAAATAAAACCAGACGGGGCCGGCAACGCGCCGGATATGACCGAGGGGAAACGGTGATGACGAGAACAAGATACCCGGTGCGAAGACGGCTCGGTGCCGCTCTGTTCACCGGCGTTGCTCTATCGCTCACCCTCACAGGCTGCGCCGACAGCCTGCCAAGCCTGCCCAAGATCGGCGATCTCAACCCGTTCGCCGAAAAACAGGCCCCGCTGCCCGGGCGCCGTTTGCCGGTGCTGCAGATCAACGAGACGCAGCCGCAGGAACTGGCGGCCGCGGATACGCCAATCCTTCTGCCTGCGCCGATTGTCAACGACGACTGGTCGCAACCGGGCGGCACCGCCGGTAACGCGCCGGTCCATCTGGTGCTGAACACCAGCCTGAAGAAATCATGGACAGCGGATGCGGGAACCGGTTCGAGCAAAGACGGCCGGGTGACAGCGACGCCGATCGTCTACGGCGGCCGGGTGTTCACGCTTGACGCGGCCGGCCAGGTCTCGGCTTTCTCGGCTGCCGGCGGTTCGGCGGTCTGGCGCAAGTCGCTGGTACCTGAATCGGAAGCCAATGCCGGCACCGGGTTCATGTCCTCGATGACGTTCTCGTCGAGCGCGCGCGGCGGGTTCGGCGGTGGAGTGGCGGCCGAGAACGGTCGGCTTTACGCCGTCAGCGGTTTTGGGCGTGTCGCCGCACTCGATCCGGCGACGGGCAAGCCGCTTTGGGAAAAGAACCTCGGCACACCGGTTCGGGCTGCACCGACGGTTTCGGGTGACCGCGTCTTCATCATCAGCATGGAGGGGCGGTTCTACTGTCTCAACGGACTCGACGGCAGCGAACTCTGGGTCGTGCGCGGGCTGCCACAGAATTCAAGCCTGGTGATGAATGTCAGCCCGGCGGTCGATGGCGATATCGTCGCGGTGCCCTATCCATCCGGCGACCTCCTGGCGCTGGGCGTTGCCGACGGCGCCGCGCGCTGGTCGGAAAACCTGTCGCGCAGCCGCGCCATGTCGCAGATGGCTTCTTTGAGCGATGCGGCAACGCCGGCGATCAAGGACGGCGTGGTGTTCGCGGTTGGCCATTCCGGCCGGATGGTGGCGACGAAGGCGGCGACCGGGGAGCGGATCTGGCAGCTCAACGTGCCGGGCACGCAGCGGCCCTGGGTGGCTGGAGATTCGGTTTTCGTCGTCGATACGGGTGGCCAGCTGATGGCTGTCGACCGGGCCACCGGCAATACCCGCTGGACGATGAACCTTTCGGGCGGCAAGGTCTGGTCGGGACCGACGCTGGCGGGCGGGCTGTTGTGGCTGGCGTCCGGAAAGGGTCAGTTGATCGGCGTCGATGCGGCGACAGGGCGGGTCGTAACCCAAAGCGACCTCGGCGGGGAAGTCTTCATTCCGCCGGTGGTGGCGCAGGGCCGCATGTACGTTTTGCGTGACGATGCGACGCTGGTCACGCTCAACTAATCGCGAATTTGCCTGACGATGGCGGTTTCAGGAGTGCCGCGGACGGCTTGCGGCTACCCGGTGGCGTGAAAATCCGCTTGGAGCCTGTTGACCCTGCCCCACTGGAACGATTGTGCGGCCGGGGCGTGCCGTGCCATAGACAGCCATGTCCTCTTCTTCAATCGACGATGAATTCGAGCCCGAGGGCTCGGCGAGCGGCGACAGGATGGCGATGATTGCGATCATCGGCCGGCCCAATGTCGGCAAGTCGACCCTGTTCAACAGGCTGACCGGAAAGCAGACGGCGCTCGTCTCAGACCTGCCGGGGCTGACGCGCGACCGGCGCGAGGGCGTGGCGGAGCTTGGTCAGCATCAGGTCGTGCTGGTTGATACGGCGGGGCTTGAAGAGGCGGCGGCCGGTTCGATACAGGCGCGGATGCGCCACCAGAGCGAACTCGCTATTCGCGAGGCCGACCTCGTCTTGTTCGTCATCGACGCGCGCGACGGGGTGACGCCGGCCGACGACGTGTTCGCGCGCATCGTGCGCAGCTCGGGCAAGCCCTCGATCCTGGTCGCCAACAAGTCGGAAGGCCGGGCCGGGCAGGATGGCTTCTACGAAGCATTCGAACTGGGCCTGGGGACGCCGATCGCGACGTCGGCAGAGCATGGCGAAGGCATCGGCGAACTGATCTCGGACATGCTGGCGGCGCTGGGCCTCCAGGAGACGTATCCGAAACGAGAGCGCGGGCGGCGCGGCGGCGGCGACAAGGACGCGCAGCGCAAGCTCGAAGAGGCGCAGCGCCAGCAGGTGCTCGACCGGCCGCTGCGGGTCGCCGTGGTCGGGCGGCCGAATGCGGGAAAGTCGACGCTGGTCAATGCCCTGATCGGCGAAGACCGCATGATCACCGGGCCCGAACCCGGTTTGACGCGGGACTCCGTGTCGACCGACGTCACCATCGGCGGGCGCGAGATACGGCTGTTCGATACCGCCGGGCTACGGCGCAAGGCGCGGATTAGTGAAAAGGCCGAGAAGTTGTCGGCCAGCGACACTATCCGCGCGATCCGCTTTTCAGAGGTCGTGGTCCTGATGGTCGACGCCGAATACCCTTTCGAGAACCAGGACCTGACGATCGGCGATCTGGTGGAAAGCGAAGGCCGCGCGCTCGTCATCGCCGTCAACAAGTGGGATCTCGTCACCGACAAGCAGGAACGCCTGAAAGCAATGCGGGAAAGCTTGAAAATCCGGCTGTCGCAGGTCCCGGGCGTCAAGCTCGTGACGATCTCGGCGCTGGCTGAAAAGGGCCTCGATCAACTGACGAATGCGATCTTTGAGACCTATGATCTTTGGAACCGGCGCGTTTCGACACCGGAATTGAACCGCTGGCTGCAGGAGGCGGTGGCGAAGCACGCGCCGCCGGCTGTCGGCGGCCGGCGCATCAAGATCCGCTACATCACGCAGCCGTCAGCGCGTCCGCCAACCTTCGTTGCGTTCTGTTCGCGACCTGAAGAAGTGCCGCGGAGCTATCTTCGCTATCTGACGAACAGCTTGCGCGAAGCATTCGACTTGCCGGGTGTGCCGATTCGTCTCAATCTACGGAAGGGCGAAAATCCCTTCGCGTCATCGAAGCGTCGCAATCGGTGAGCATCGGGAGCAGTCCAATTCGCCACGAAATGCTCCGCGGGGTCATTTTGCAGGCGGGAGGTAGGGCGCGCACGGTTCCTGACCGCAGGTGCGCCATGGTGTGCATTATATTTGCAAGAGGTCTTGCAGCCCATGAGACTATTCTCAACAACCGGTCTTATTCATGCGGGCGTGAGTCATGCGGCACTGAGTGTCGCGTTCGTCGTCACGCTTGTGCTCGTCAACTTGATCTCCGCCAGCGAGGCGGCCGCGAAGCGAGGTGTGCCGGATTCGGTCAAGGTTGCTTGCAGCGGCGACTACAAAAGGTTCTGCCCAGGTTACGAGGTCGGTTCGTCGAAACTCGACCGTTGCATGCGCTCGAACGGCAAGCGGCTGTCAAACGTATGCGTGCGCGAACTGGTCGATAAAGGCATGGTGCCGCGCAGCCTGTTGAGCAAGGCCCGGCGGCGCTGATCGGTGCCAGTGCGCCGGTTCTGAAGTTCGCATTCTGAAACCATACTCAATTGCATCGCCGCGCCACGGCCGCGGCGCACAGGCGGGCCAGCGTGACTGAAGTCCTGTTCTATCATCTTGAACAGCAGCCGCTTGACCGCGTGCTTCCAAACCTCCTTGAAAAGACGCTCGAGCGCGGCTGGAAAGCGGTCGTGCGTTCCGGCAACGAAGAACGCCTCGAGGCGCTCGATACGGCGTTGTGGACCTACCGCGACGACAGCTTTCTCCCGCACGGAACGAAAAAAGACGGTTCGGGCGAGATGCAGCCGGTCTATCTGACGACGGGAGATGAAACGCCGAACGGGGCGGGCGTGGTGTTTCTCGTGGATGGTGCGGAACTCGAAATTTTCGAGGGCTTCGAGCGCGTCGTGCATTTGTTCGACGGGCACGACACGGATGCCCTGGAGTTGGCGCGAAGGCAGTGGAAGGCGGCGAGGGAGGCCGGCTGCGCGGTGACCTACTGGCAGCAGAACGCGCAAGGCCGGTGGGAAAAGAAGGCATGAGCGCTGCTGGCGGAGCCGGTTGCATCCGAGCCGGGAGATGTTTGCGGCATGACGTGCGGGCCGATCGATGAACTACCGCCACGTCTATCATGCCGGCAATTTCGCCGACGTCCTCAAGCATCTCGTCCTGACGCTCGTGATTACCTACCTGAAGCGCAAGCCGACACCTTTCCGGGTGATCGATACACATGCCGGGGCGGGGCTCTATCATCTCGGTTGCATCGAAGCGGAAAAGACCGGCGAGTGGCGGTCCGGCATCGGACGTGTGTTGTCGGCGGAACTGCCGGGAGATGCCGCAGCGGTGCTCGCGCCTTATCTCGACATTATTCGTGGCATCGACGAGGACTTCGGTGGTACCGGCCCCGGGGAAAAACGCCGGGGTGAGCTGCTGCACTATCCCGGTAGTCCGCTGATTGCAGCCCGGCTGCTGCGCGCGCAGGATTTTCTCATCGCGAACGAATTGCATCCGGACGACTGCCGGGCCTTGCAACACGCGCTGGGGCGTTTCGGGAATACCAAGGTGATGGGGATTGACGGGTATGTAGCGTTGAAAGCCGTGCTGCCGCCGAAGGAACGGCGCGGCGTCGTGCTTATCGATCCGCCGTTCGAGGAACCGGGTGAACTGGGCCGGCTGCTCGCGGGCCTGCGCGAGGGCGTCAAACGTTTCCAGACCGGCACCTTCGTCATGTGGCATCCGATCAAGGACCCGCGGGCGATCAGCGGGTTCAAGCGTGAACTGGCCGGGCTCGGTCTCGGCAAGCTGATGGCGGTCGAATTCCATGTGCAGGCGCCAGACGACGTCGAGCGCCTCAACGGGCATGGGCTCGTTATACTCAATCCCCCGTTCACTCTTGGCGACGATCTCAAACGCGTGCTCCCGGCACTGGTGAGCATTCTCGGTGCAGGGGACGGTGCGGGCTTCGAAATCACGGCCTTATAGTCGGACGGATCAAATCGAATCGAGAAAAAGCATACAGCGCCGGGTCGTAGCGCGGCGGCAACGGCTGAGCGTGAAAAACGCTTGTTGCTGTTAAATGACATTGAAGGCCGATAGGAAAGTTCACTGCGATGCGGCAGGGTACCTGCCACGAGGACGTTGCCTCGCGGGGCAGGTGTTAGATCGAGGAGAAGAGAGCATGCGAACCAATATTCGTCGTTCGGCGATGACCGTCGTTGCTGCCGGTCTGTTGATCGGGTCGGGGTTTGCCGCAAGCGCCGGGGAATGCTTCGTCAAGGCGGGCCAGGGTACGGCCGGTACGCTTGACGGGGCGAAATTCCAGGTCGACGAAGTCCTGTTGCAATCGACCGATTGGGGGGCCTGGGCGGAATGGATGGCGAGCGGCAAGACGTCGGGCTACGACTTCGGCAAGCGCCAGTACAAGTGCAAGGAAGGCGGGCTCGGCTACGAATGCACGGGCCAGGCAAAGATCTGCAAGAAATGAGATAAGCAAACCGGCCTCTCGCGCAGCGGCGTCTCCCGCACCGGCCGCGTAGCGGGCGAACCGGAAAGGGCGGACGGTCCGGTGGGGTGCGGCCCGGGTCGGCTTTTCAGGTAACGCCGGGGCAGCCCGGCACTATTGGAGTTTGTTGATATGAGATCTCTCGTACTTACTGCCGCAATCCTCGGCGCAGCCGCCATCTCGACGGGCGCCCAGGCCGGATCTTGCGTCAAGGCAGGCGGCGAAGCCACCATGCTGACCGAAGATCTGGCACAGTTCATGGCCAACGCCGCGCTCAATAACCAAATCAAGGCCAACGGCTGGACGGCTTCTGGCCAGGTCACCATGAAGTGCGAGGCAGCGACCATTGGGACGCACTGTGTCGCGCATCAGAAGGCCTGCAAGTAGGCCGATCACGCTGCCACACTCGGTTGTGCATTTACTTTCGGTTCACCATGGGGAAAGTTCGATGTGAACTTTCCTCAGGGTCCGCTAGTTTATGAGACTCATCCGGTTTTGGGTCAGGAGTCAGGTCATGAAGCGTTTGTTGGTCGGCGTTGCGGTTCTCGCCGGCGTATTTGCTTTCGGTATTGAAGCGAATGCGGGCGGTCGCGGCTACAAGGGCGAAGGCGCGCACCAAAGTTCGCCGTATTATCGCGGTGGCCCGAAGGTCAAAGGATACGTCAAGAGGCGTGGCGGCTATTCTTACACCTACGAAGATTCGATCAACACGTACGGAGACTCAAACAGCCTGTATGGAGGCACGAGCGCCTACAGCAATCCATATCTGGATCGTCAGACCACATCGGGTCCATTCGACAACGGGTACTTCTTCAGCACCCCGACCGGCCCGCAGGGCGGTAGCTCGCCATACATGCACTGAACTCTGGCTGTAGACTTCCGGCGCATGCGCATTGACATTGCAAAGGCCGCCCCTTCGGGCGGCCTTTCGTTCATGGCGAAGCCCAACTTCCAGCAGGTGTGATCTCGCCGCACGGCGGCAGCGGAAAACGGGTGTTCGGCTCTAGGCAGGCTGGAAACCGGCGGTTATGGTCCGGCATGGTTAACGTCCATCAATCATTGTCGGGTAGTCCAATGCGCTTTGCACACATGATCGCCGCCGCTCTCGTTCTCGCCATCTCCTCGATTGCTGCCGTTCAGCCGGCCGAGGCCAAATGCACCCGGCTGGCGTTTTCGGTAAACGATTACGGTAAGGACGGCCCCACCAAGGATGCCAAGGAGCTTCTCGACAAGTACATTGCCGAGTGGACCGCCGAGCGCGGCATCACCAGCTACACGACCGGCAAGAAAGACGTGACGTGCGAGCTGTTCCTCGACTTCATCGTGTTCGATGAACATACCTGCCGCGCCGAAGCCAACGTCTGCTGGTAAGCGGATTTGTCCGCCCTCCGACCGCTTTTATGGCGGGTGTCCGGAGCGGGCCAGCAAGCTGCTGTTGAGCAGCCGGGCCACAGTCGTGGCCTTGGAGTGGTTCCACCTAAATCGGCGGGTGGAGGAGGTCGAGCCGCAGGCGGTGGCGCGCGTCGGTGATCAGCAGAACGGTTGCATAACCGGCGATGACGACACCAAGGGCGGTGGAACCGGCGATCACGAACATGATCATGATCTGATATTTGGTCGCCCCTATCGGATCGATGCCGGCGAGTATCTGGCCTGACATCATGCCGGGCAGCGACACCACGCCCGAGGCCGCCATGGCGTTCAGGATCGGCATCAAGCCGGTTTTGAGAGCAAGCCGCAGCGTTACGGCCATCGCCGTGAAGCGGTCGGCGCCAAGCGACAGACGCGCTTCGATCGCAGGACGCTCGCGCGCGGCGGATTCGAGGAGCGTGCTGACGGTGAGCGCTATACCCGTCATGGCGTTGCCCAGAACCATGCCGAGGATCGGCAGGACATAGCGTGGCTGGTACCACGGATCGGGACCGATCAAACCGGCTACGGCAAAGACCGTTGCAAATGTTCCAACGACGAGAAGCGTGCCGGAACCGAGCAGATAGGCCTCGATTCCCCTGGGGCGGCGCGAAAGGCGCGAAACGATCTCGTAGCCCGCCACCAGCACCATCACGAGCGCCAGCGCCACGGTCCAAAGCGGTGAAGTCTGCTCGAAGATCCATTTCAATACGAAACCGATGAGCGCCAGTTGAATCGTCATGCGTGTCGCGTTGATGAAGAGCGTGCGCCCGAGTCCGAGTGCGAATGCCCAGGATACGGCACCGTTGATCAGGATCAGCGTGGCGGCAAGTGCGACATGGGCGACATCGAGCGGAACGTAGGTCATGACGCGCCGGCCCTGCCTGTTGCAGCTTCATGCAACGGCGCCAGTTGCAGGCGCAGGTCGCTCAGCCGGTCGATCTGGGCGCGGTCGTGGCTGATGAGGAGGATGCTGCAGCCGGACAGCAGGCGGTAGCGCAGCAGTTCCTCGACAAGGGCGGTGTTTCCTGGATCGAGTGCGGAAGTCGGTTCGTCGAGAACGAGGACGGGGGGATCGTCGATCAGCGCGCGGGCGAGGGCAAGGCGCTGGCGTTCGCCGGTCGAGAGCAAAGAAACCGGCCTGTCAAGAAGGTCGGGGGCGATGTCGAGGCTCGCCAGAAGCCGCTCCCGGGCCTTTTGCGACGCGGCATCGACGGGGAACGCTTCGCGCGCTGTATCGCTCCACCAGCCGGGCTCGGCGGAGAGATAGCGAACCAGACGGCGCCATTCGGGAGGCGGCGTCTCCAGGCGTTCGGCACCGTTGACGAAGATATGGCCGTGCGCCGGCTCAAGATCGGCCAGTGCGCGCGCGAGACGTGTCTTGCCGCTTCCCGATGGCCCTTCGATCCCCATGCATTCGCCATCGGCGACTTGAAAGCTGAGTGGGGGCAGGCTGGCGATGTTGAGTTTTTCGACGCGCAGCACGGCTGCTTACACTCCATCGGATTCGCCCGGCGGCCGATCCGGTACGGGCAGCAATACCTTAAATCGCCTGCGCTACTCAGGGAATCGTGAGCGCGCACGGCTGCAGGAAGCTGCCCAATCGAAATCGCGGTGGCGTCAGACGAGTACCGAAGTGGCTTTATCGAGTGCTGCAAGCGCCGGTCCAAGGGTCTGGCGATCGTACGGTTTCAGGATGTGGCCGGCGATGCCGCAGCGGTATGCGCGCGCCAGATCGTGCGGATCTGCCTCTGTGACGGCATAGAGGATCTGCGGGGATCTGTCGGAATTCACCCGGCCCAATTCGGCCAGAAAATCCATCGAACTCATGCCTGGCAGTTGCCAGTCGAGCAGGATCATATCGGGCATCGATGCCTGACACAGGCGCAGGCCCGCCTCCGCCGTTTCAGCCTCGACGGCAATGTGACCCATGCCTTCGACGATTTTGCATGCGACTTTGCGGATGACGTCTGAATCATCGACGATGAGGCAGAATTTCATGGGTCTGGGCTCCCGGACAACGATAATCCCACCGATGGCCGAAGCCTCGGACGCTGCTAGAGCGCGTTCACTTTCATGGACTCGCGGCCGCGCTCTAAGTCTTTGTTTTGTCGCATGTTCGAACCGCAAAACCGCGTACACCCCCGCCTTCGTGGGGGCAGGCTTTTTGCTGAACATGCTATAATGTGCCGCGTGAACCGTTAAGAGGGCGTGTAGGAGTGACCTGAAATGCGCTGAAAGCTGGAAATTTGTCCGGCCGGACGTGGCTTTCCGACCGGCAGTGCGTCAATCAGCGAGCGGTGATGTCAAGGTTGGACAGCGAGGACGATATCGTCGTCATCCTGCAGGATCTCGATGCGCATGCCCGTCGAAGCCGCCAGGCGCCAAGTGTAGTAGGCCTGGATGTTCATGGCGTTGAGTTCGCCATCGGTGGTGCCGCCGACGATGTCGGTCAGGTATTGGGGCGGGCGGGCGGTCTTGCCTGAACAGCGGATCTCGAAGGTCGGCTTTTCAAGAGTGCCGAGGATGGAGACCGTCAGCGTGCCGCCGCGCGGCAGGGCGGTGACGGCAGCGGAAAGCAGGTTCAGCAATAGTTTGACGTAGTCTTTCCCCATGTGGCCGGCGGGACCGTTCCACACCAGGGTGTGCTTGCCCGATCCGAGATAGCCGCGGGAAATCTGCTCGGCCATGGTGAGGTCGATCTGGGCGCCTGCCGACCCTGCGGCGCCAAAGGCGAAACGGGCAAACTGCAGACGGGCGGAGGCCTGTTCGGTGACGTTGCGGATGACGTCGAGGGCGTAGCTCTTGGCTTCGGGATCGTCGTCCTCGTCGAGAATTTCAAGCCCGTTGTAGATGGCACCTACCGGACCGATGACGTCGTGGCAGATCTTGCTCGATACGAGCGCGGCGAATTCGAGATCGGAGGGTGCTTCGAGTTTCATCGTCTTTGCCTCATCGCCCGGCGTTGTGGCAACCGGTTTTGCTTTGGATTTATGGTTGTTGTAGCTGATTCACGTGACTTTTGGCTGAGTCGGCGCAATTGCGATCCTTTCGCCAGGACGAGCGATGCTACCGACTGAGCCCGTATCTTTCGTTAAGAGGCACGCTAAATCGCTATATCCGCGTAAAAAATCAAAATAGAGCGCCGGCACCTCTGTATGGTTCAGGACGGGTGTAGCGGCCACACTTTCGTAACAACTTCAAAGCAAAGGTAGTCGTTAAGGATCACGATTCGCGTCCGCCGACGCGCGGGCAGCCCGTCTGCCGGCCGCCGCCGGAAAACGGTGAGCAACGATCAACATCATGACGAAAACCATAACGACGCGCCTGCCGGTCCTGGGGCTGCTCAGCACCGCCTTGATTGTTTTTGCCGGCCTTGGCGGGGTGTGGCCTGCCGGGGCGCAGGACAATCTGCCCTGGAAGGAGCCAGCGCGGGGCGATTACGACGTCTATCGTGAGGTGCCGGAACCGGCGCCCGGCGAGGGCCGCTACGAAAACGACCGGGACACACCGCCAAGCTATGTGCCGCCGCGCGTCCAATACGACAACGAGAGCGGCTATGGCACAGGCAGCGCCTATAATCGCGGTCCCGATGTCGGAGGGCGCACGGATTCCGCCGCGCCGCAGCAGGGCGCCGCTCCAGCCTACCGCGACGACGCCCAGAGATCATACGCTCCGCCGCGGGGCCAAGACCCGCGCACCTACGACGAGCGCGCCTACGACCGGGCCGATTACGATCGTGGCGGGCCGCCCGACGGCGGCGTGGGGGAGCCTTATTACGATCGTGGCGGGTTGCCGCGCGATCCGGTCGTGGGGGACGATTATGGCTCGCAGCGCGGCGCTCCGCCCAGTGCGTTTTCGCAGGATGAGATCGTCCAGACCGGCCACCAGTTCTTCGGCTCAGTCAGCCAGGGGCTGGCCAAGGTCGTCGAGAAGGCCTTCCGTGAACAGGGGCGCCCGAACGGTTATATCCTCGGCGAAGATGCCGGGGGGGCGTTCGTCGCCGGATTGCGCTACGGCGAAGGAACGCTCTACACGCGTGATGCGGGTACGTACAAAGTCTATTGGCAGGGACCGACGATCGGGTATGACTTCGGTGCCGAAGGATCGAAGACGATGGTGCTGATCTACAATATGAGATCGCCGGAGGATATCTACCAGCGCTTCGGCGGCGTGCAGGGTTCGGCCTACATCGTCGGCGGGGTCGGATTGCAGGTGATGAAGCGCGATGATCTGACGTTGGCGCCGATTCGTTCGGGCTTGGGACTTCGGCTGGGTGCCAACATCGGATATTTGAAGTATACCCGGTCACCGACGTGGAATCCGTTCTGAGCCGAGCGCCGGGTTACGGTCCTGGTTCCATGCCCGATTGTCGATCGCCGGATGCGTGATCAAAGTTGCGGGCGGGAAGGAGACCCGAGGGGGACAGGCGAAGGTCGAATGCCCGGCTGCCACATCAAACGCGTGGAGAACACCTGTTGCTTTATCGGTGTGAGAAGATGGCGGGGACGGGTGCGCGATGAGCATCGAAGCGATCATGCATACGATGCTCGGTCTGTTGATCGCCGCTCTCGCCGGGCTGCTGATCCTGCCCGCCTACAAGCGCCGCACCGTGCGCCTGACGACGGACGCCATCAAGCGCTCGATGCCGCTGACCGAAGCCGAGATCCGCGCCGACAAGGACCGGTTGCGAGCCGAATACGTACTGGCGCTGCACGAACTGGAAAGCAAGCTCGAGAAAGCCAACCTGGCGCATGCCCGCCAGCGCGTCGATATCAACCGGCGGGATGCGGCGATCGTGGCGCTGGAAGAAGATATCGAGCGGATGCGCTCATCGCTGGAAGAGCATGAGAACGCTCACCGGGTCCTCGAACAAACGATCATGGACAGGCTGCCGCGCGTGGAAGCGCGCCTTGCCGAAGCGCGCCGACTCGTGCTTCAGCGCGACCGGGAGATCGCGCAGCTTTCGCAGACCGCCGAGCGGCAGGGCCGGGCGCTGGAAGAGGCAAACCAGATCAACACCAAGGGCCGCGACGAGGTGTTGCGGCTCAACGCGGCTCTGGCGACACGGGCGGCACGCGGGCGCGACAGTTATGGCGATGACCGGCAGGACGGCGAGATCGCATTGCGCACCGAGTTGGAGGCGTTGCGGGCAAAATCACGCGAGCAGGCTTCGATGATCGCGCGGCTGCAAGGGCTGCTTGGACGCACCGGCAGCCGCGTCGGCATCGGCGGGACGGGCCGGAGCGGCGAGGGGCTGGCGCAATCGTTGTTGAACGAAGCCGGTAACGAGCCGCTTGCCGCCTATAATCCCGACGAGGAAATCGCGCGGTTGCGCAACGAGTTGTCGGAGGCCGAGGCAAGGCTGCGCTCGCTGCAGAATTCGGCCGAAAATGAACACGAGACGGTGGCGCGGCTCGACCAACAAATCGCAAGCCTCAAGTCCGGCAACGAGGACAAGGAAACCGAGTTGCGGCAACTGCGCGCCGAACTGTCCGCCTACAAGGACGCCGAGCGCGACAACAAGGGCTTACGCGAAGGTAAAACGGCGATGCGCGCAAGGATCGCTTCGCTCGAGTCGCAGACCAAGGAACAGACCGAGACGATCCAGCGGCTGCGCGCCGAAATCGCTGCGGCCAACGAACGGACGGCGCGGCAGGCGGCGCACTTCACCGATGAGCTTCGCAGGCTCGGGGCAGGCTCCTACCAGACGACCGCATCGCCGCGGCGCGGCCGCAACGAGCCGCCGGAACGCAAGCCGTTGAGCGAGCGCATCAGCGAACCCACGTCCGCCGACAATTCGGCCGGCCGCTCCGATTCGCGCGCCGAAGAGGCCGGGGTTTCCGAGTTCCGGGTCAAGCACAGGGCCACAGGCTTCCTGAGGGCGCTGGGCGGCGGAAACGGAGCGTCGACTGCGAGCGAACCGGCAGCTGCCGGCGGGGAAGGCGCGCCGGCGACGGTCCGCAACGAGACGCCGGCGGACAACAGCATTGGCGGCGCTGCAGCCGCAGCGATCCCGGCGCCGGCAACCGCGGCGGGCGAGGTTGGCAGCGAAACGGCGAAAAAAGCGCCGCGACGTGGTGGGTTGCTTGAGCGCATCATCCGCGCAGACAACGCGGAATAAACGCGTTTTCCCTCTTTTCCTGCAATACTTTCCAGCGGAAAGTGTTTATCGGTCGGGAGTAAATTCCTGGTGGCGGAACTAGAGCAATATCCGACCTGACGGAATCGCTTTCAGCGATTCACAGGTCGGATAAAGTTGCTCTAGAATCATGGATGTAGAGCATTTTCATCCGACCACTAAAACGCGGGTGCGTTTCCGTGTGCTCGGATAATGCTCTAGCTGTGCGCTGATCGTCGGACAGGTTTCGCACGGCGCACGATTGAGGGGGGGGGACGGAATGCAACAGGCCATCAATCAGCTCGGGCAGGTCCTGCAGCAGGTCATCACGGCTCTGGTGAAGTTTTTCCAGCTCGTTTGGACGTGGTCGTTCGGTCAGATCGTGTCGGTGTTCCAGTCGGACTGGCAATCGCTGCCGGTGTGGAAGATCGTGGTGCTCGTCGCGGTGTGCGCGGCGATCGTCTATGTGCTCTACAGGGTGGTCATGCAGCTGTGGGGGGCTGCCGAAGCTATCCTGAAAGCCTTCATTGCGCTGCTCGGGGTTCTCGTCAGCATCCTGCCCTACATCGTCATTGCCGGCGCGATCGCGGCGGGCGGGGGCTGGGTCATCCAGAACGTGAATTTTTGAAAGTCGAGGTTGCCGGGCTGGGGGCTTCGCGGTGGAGCGGAGCTATGTTGCGCGCCATCGATGTCACCGCGTGGCCACCCCGTCAGTTGGCGGCGGGAACGAAACGCCAGTGCCTGCGCAATGCTCCGCTGTCGGCGTCAAAGACCATCATGCCGGTTCCGCGTGCGTCCCTGAAGCGCACCATCAGCGAGCCGTCGCTCATGGGCCGGAGGTCTTCGACGATGGCGCCCGGCGGCAGCTCGATTCGTTGCTCGAGCGCCGCGGTGGCGGGCGGGACCGCAATCCTCATCGTTCGCGTATCGGTTGCAACCGAGGCAGAGCTGTCGCTATTTGACTGGTAGAGCGTCAGATAGGCGATTCTGCCGATGACGGTTGCGAAACCGGCGATCACCACGATGCCAAGCACGATGACGAGGATTTGCAGCCGAGCCACCGTTCTGGGATGATTGATCCAGGACTTGAAACCGGGGTCTCCCGGCGCTGAAGCCGACGCCTCATTGTCGATCTTGGCATGAGTCTCTGCGCCGTGCTTCATCATCGTGTGGATGGCCTGTCGTTCTTGCCGTAGTTGATTCATGGAAAGGATGCCGCGGTTGCAGCAGACGTCACGCGAACTCGTCGCCAGCGAGGACGAGGCCGGAGAGCGTATCGACCGCTGGCTTGCCGCGAAAATCCCGGAACTCAGCCGGTCGCGCATCCAGGCCCTGATCAAGGCAGGCGCGGTGACGTCCGGCGGCGGGACGATAGGGGAGGCGGGCTGGCGGGTCAAACCCGGCCGCAGCTATTCCATAACGGTTCCCGAAGCCGAGGAGCCGACGCCGCGGGCCGAGGAGATCGCGCTCGACGTGGTCTATGAGGACGGCGACCTGATCGTCATCGACAAGCCGGCCGGACTCGTCGTGCACCCTGCTCCAGGTCATGCGACGGGGACGCTCGTCAACGCGCTGATCGGGCATTGCGGAGACAGCCTGTCGGGGATCGGCGGCGTCAAGCGGCCCGGCATCGTCCACCGCCTCGACAAGGATACGTCGGGGCTCCTGGTTGTTGCCAAGAACGATGCCGCGCACAAGTCGCTGTCGGAACAGTTCGCCGATCACGGCCGGGACGGGCGCCTGCACCGGGCTTATCTGGCGTTGTGCTGGGGCGTGCCCGACAGGCCGAGCGGGGTCGTCGATGCGCCGCTGGGGCGTAGCCAGGCCAACCGCAAAAAGATGGCCGTCGTATCGGAAGCGTTCGGGCGATCTGCGAGGACGCATTATCACGTGGAGAAGGTGTTCGCCGACGTCGAGGGGCATGATTTCGTTGCCATGATGCGGCTGGAGCTAGAAACCGGCCGGACGCATCAGATCCGCGTACATATGGCCCATCTTCGCCATCCGGTGCTCGGCGATCCCGTCTATGGAACCGGGTTCAAGGCCAGTGCGCGGCGGCTCGGCGAGGGGGCCCGCGAAGCGTTGCATCACCTGCGCCGCCAGGCGCTGCACGCAGTCGAACTGGGCTTCGAGCATCCGGTCAGCGGACGCGAAATGGCGTTCGAAAGCCATCTGCCGGCGGACATGGCGCGGTTGATCGCGGCGCTGGAGGCTCATCAAGCCTGATGGCGCAGGCAATATCGGCCGAAACGGTGCGGCCGGCCGAATGGCGTACTGTCCGGCGTGGGGAACCAACTTGAATTTGTTCCGTTCAACACTAGAGCATCATCCGACCATACGCGATCGCTTCTCGCGATCGGATGGTCGGATAAGGATGCTCTAGCATTATGATTCTAGAGCAACTTCATCCGATCCGGGAATCGCCTTCGGCGATTCCGTCAGATCGGATGTTGCTCTACGAGCCGGCAGTGCGAAATCGCTGAAAGGTGATCAGCTGTGCTTTGAACGCGTGGCTCACCGGCGGTAAGGTGCTGCAACAAGTCGTGATCGTATTGCCACAATTAAGTGGCCATATGCCCGGCTGACTTCGGCACTGAACCCTTGCCGGGCAAGGAATGCAGGCCGGCAATTGCGCGTTTGGCCCCGTCGGGTTGCAGCGCAAGCGAGGTTAAAGATGGCATCGAAATCGCTACCTTCCGTTGGATCCGGCTCAGTCGGGCTGTCGCGGTATCTCGACGAGATCCGCAAGTTTCCGATGCTGGAACCCAATCAGGAATTCATGCTCGCCAAGAGTTGGCAGGAGCACGGCGACAGCGAAGCGGCCCACCAGCTCGTGACGTCACATCTGCGGCTCGTGGCGCGCATCGCCATGGGGTATCGCGGCTACGGCCTGCCGATCGGCGAAGTCATTTCCGAGGGCAACGTCGGCTTGATGCAGGCGGTCAAGCGTTTCGATCCCGACAAGGGGTTCAGGCTCGCGACATATGCCATGTGGTGGATCCGCGCCTCGATCCAGGAGTACATCCTGCGCTCGTGGTCGCTTGTGAAAATGGGCACGACGGCTGCCCAAAAGAAGCTGTTCTTCAACCTGCGCCGTGCGAAATCGCAAATGCAGGCGCTCGAAGAAGGCGACTTGCGGCCCGATCAGGTCAAGGCGATTGCAACGAAGCTTGGCGTTCCGGAAGCCGATGTCGTGTCGATGAACCGCCGGCTCGGCGGGGATTCATCGCTCAACGCGCCGCTGCGGGCGGATGCCGAATCGGGCGGCGAATGGCAGGACTGGCTGGTCGACGATACACCCGACCAGGAAGAGCGACTCGTCGAGAGCGAGGAACTTGTGCGTCGTCGCGAATATCTCGCTGCCGCACTTGGGACGCTGAACGAACGCGAGCGGCGCATCTTCGAAGCGCGGCGGCTGGCGGACGAACCGCTGACGCTCGAGGATCTGTCGGCGGAGTTCGGGGTCAGCCGGGAACGTATCCGGCAGATCGAGGTGCGCGCGTTCGAGAAGGTGCAAAAGGCGGTACAGTCCGAAGCCCGTCGCAGTGAAACCCCGGTCCACGCGCAGCCGTAAGCCGAACTTCTTCATGCGAAGCTGAGTTGATCCCGGGGAGATTGGTCTTCCCGGGATTGGTTTGTCGAGGATTGCTGGTGAAGAAACCGGCAGCCGAGCCACCATCGTGCCCGGAGTGCGGGCAGGCGGGTGCCGGTATTGCAAACATGCAACGTGTGGAGGCGTTCGGGGGGGTGGCCGCCCCGAGTGTCACGATCGCATCGTGCGAATCACTTAACGTTTGCGTTGTGAGAGGTTTGGTCCTCTCCAGGGTTGCGGCAATCTCGCGCTACTTGCGTGAACGACCGAAACCCTGCTGGTGCGCGTAGGACCGAAAGGGGCATGATGCCCTTACCGTCTTTTAAGCCAGGCCGACATAGCGCCGGCGCACGCGGGATGGAATTCGAACGGTTTTGGATGGGACCGCTCGGCCAATGCTCCTCCAGCGGGGAAGACGGTCCACTTACGCAAGAGCCATCCCGGACAATCCTGGCATCGCCCGATTCTCGATTCGATCGCAACATGGAGCGCTGGCCACTCATTGTGGACAGTCCGGTTCAATGCGCCGGGTCCTGAACGACGTCGCGTCTGCGGCGGTGCCGCGTACCTTTGAAGAAGATGGAGCGGCCCATGCTGAAGCGCCTCCTTCCTAGAACGGTTTCGGTCCAGTTGTCGCGAAAGTTGGTCGAGTATTCCGCCAATGCGCAAGATCCGGATCGAAGGTTTCTCCTGCTCTGGCGCCTCAGACTTCACCACCCCCCAAGTCCCGCCTAACCCGGCTTGAGCCAGCGGCTGCGTGCGACAGCGACGCCGGCCACAAAAAAAATGGCCGCTCCTTCGATCGAGGGAGCGGCCTCTTCTGTTTTGACTGTGTTCGCCGGATTGGGATTGGATCTTACTCCAGCCCGGCGAAAATCGGTAGGCGCGCGGCGTTGTTGCTGAAGTAACTGTCGATCGCGTTGGCAATGCCGCCGGAAACCTCGTTGCGCCAGCTTTCGGATTTGAGGCGGGCCGCGTCGGCCTTGTTGGTGACATAGGCCAATTCGATCAGCACCGAAGGGACGAGGTGCGTCTTCAAAACCTTGAATGCGGCGGTACGGTGCGGCTTGGCGCGGAAGCTCGTCTTGCTGCCCATGAACCGGATGACCGAACGTGAAAACAGGTCGGAGCGAACGGTCGTCACTTCGGCGTCCTGCTGGGCGAGGTCGGAAAGCCAGTTCTCGACGACGTTGCGATCGGCCTTGTCGACGGTGGCGACGTTTTTCTCGGTGAGGTCGACATTGCCTGCCGTCTTGATCGCCGACTGCTTCAGCTTGCTGGCAACAGACGGGCGCAGCGAATAAATCGTGGCGCCGCTGGCTGAGGACTGGGCGTAGTCGGCGTGGATGGCGATGAACAGGCTGGCGTTGTGGCGTTCGGCGAAGTCGCGGCGTTCGGTGAGTTCGATGAACTCGTCCTTGTCGCGCGTCATCAAAACGGTGTAGCGGCCGGATGCTTCCAACTTCTTGCGCAGCGTCTGCGCGAATTCAAGCACCACATCCTTTTCGACCGCGCCATTCTTCATGGCGCCGCTGTCGTGTCCGCCGTGACCGGGATCGAGAACGATAACCGGCTTGGCCCGGCGCTTGGCAAGGGCCTGACGTGATTCTGCATGTTGCGGCATCGGCGGCTGCAGGCCCGAAGCGCCGAGGCCGCTCGGCGGGTCGAACGGTGCGTTGGCGAGTTTGCGATCGGGTTCAGGTCCGGCGATCGGAGCAATCTCGACGTTGAGGTGATAGGTCTTGCCGACCGGTTCGATCTTCGTCGCCGTCACGACGACGGGTTCGGTGACGTTGATGACGATGCGCGACTTGCCGGCACCCGATTTGCCGCCGTGGAAGCCGCTGACGAGACCCACGGGGCCGTTTTCGGGATGCGGCGGGAGCTGCAACTGGACGTCGTCCAACTCCACGACCACGCGGTTCGGGTTGGTCAGCGAAATAATATTGAAATCGGCGTGACGGTCGATGCCAACGATGAATCGCGTCAACCTGCTTGCCGGGTATGCGGCGGGAACGGCTGTTGAATCAGCCGCGGGAGCTGTTGCGCCATCAGCCGCAAGGGCGGTTGGGTTCTCAGCCGCGAGGGCTGTTCGGTTGCCGGTTATCACGCCGGAACCGGCGAGGACGGCTGCGCACAATAGGCTGGCGAGCGCGCGCCGAAGCACACGCTCTGTCATAAGACCCATTCGGTTGACCCCCGTCTACGCGATAGGTTGCACTGTCTCTGGGTAACCACAGTCAACTCACAAGATGGCGATTTCCAGGACGCCATCGGGCATGTGTGTGATTTTGACGGGCAAGGGTAAAGGATTCGTTAAACTTAACCGGTTCCTAACGCAGCAAATGGGCCGGATCAGTCTTTTTCGAACGCCGCCGACTTCCAGCGCTGCATGGCTTCGGTGTCGGTTTCGCGGGCGTCGATCCAGCTGGCGCTGCCGTCGGGGCGGGTTTCCTTCTTCCAGAACGGGGCGCGGGACTTGAGGTAGTCCATCAGGAACTCGGCAGCTTCGAATGCGGCGTGGCGATGCGCCGAGGCGGTAATGACCAGGACAATGTTGTCGCCGGGGTGCAATTCGCCGATGCGATGGACGATGAGGGTGGCCGACAGCGGCCAGCGCGCGTTGGCTTCGGCTTCGACGCGCGCCAGTTCGGCTTCCGTCATGCCGGGATAGTGTTCGAGGGTCATCGAGGTAATCGGCATTTCGCCGGCGCTGCCACGGACCGTACCGGTAAAGGTGACGACGGCACCGATGTCGGTGCGCCCGCCCGTCAGGGCCGCGATTTCAGCGCCGATGTCGAAGTCCTGGGGTTCAATGCGGACAGCCATTGGTTCAGCCCCCGGTGACGGGTGGGAAAAACGCTATTTCGCGGGCGCCGGCGATCGCCGCATCGGGGCGGACGTGGTTGTGGTCGATGGCGGTGCGGATGACATCCGGCCTGGCGAAGGCCGAGGCGTAGGTTTCGCCGCGTTGGCCGAGCCAGGTCATGAGATCTGCAACCGTTGCGACATCGGCCGGTAGCGTCACCCGTTCCTCGGCATGGCCGACCTTCTCGCGGACCCAGGCGAAATAGCGCAGCGTGAGGGTGGCGGCAGGGCTGGTGCCTGCGTCATGCGATTGGGTGTCCGGTGCCGGTATCATGTTGGCGTCTTCAACTCCCGTTGTCATTCGAGGCGTGATGTATGGCGGCACGGAAATAATCGCTGCCGGTCCAGAGCGTAAGCAAGGCCGCGATCCAGAGCAAGCCGACGCCGACTTCGGTGAGCAGCGGCAGTTGCGTTGCGGCGGCCGGCCCGGCGATCAGAAGGCCGATTGCCAGCATCTGGATTGCGGTTTTCCATTTTGCAAGCGTGGTGACGGTGACCCTGACGTTGAGGGTCGCCAGGAACTCGCGCAGACCTGACACCAGAATTTCGCGCGACAGGATGATAAGGGCGGCAAAGACGTGCGGTCCAGCGATGGTGCGGTCGGCGACGAGCATCAACAGAGCGGCGGCAACCAGAAGCTTGTCGGCGATGGGGTCGAGCATGGCGCCAAAGCGAGACTGCTGTTGCCAGGTGCGGGCGAGATGACCGTCAAGCCAGTCTGTAAAGGAGGCGAAGAGGAAAATCGCAAAGGCCGCCCAGCGGGCAACCGCTCCATCGAGGAAGTAAAGGACCAGAACGAAGACCGGAACGGCGGCAATGCGGCCGAGCGTCAGGGCGTTCGGCAGATTGATATCGGAGCGAGGTCGCTGCGGGGCGGTCAACATTGAGATCGTGGCTTTCGGCTCGGGTCGGTGGGGGTTTGCTTGGGGTCAATGCCACAGATGGGGCACGGCGTCAGGCTTGTCAGCCGTCTGGACATCAGAAAAGCGCATCGCGGGAGCAAAACGTCATGTCGCATCGTGAACGCGCCTTCGGCGGTTTACCGAAGGAACGGCGGTCGGTTGCCCTGCTGGCGGGCGTTCAATGACATCGCTGGAGATGTCGAAACGGCGGGCCAGGACTTGTTTCAGGTGCCGCAACTCTGGTCGCGTTTCGAAAAACTGGGATTGGTGACGGGCTACGCACCGGCGCAATTGCGGCGGTTGGCCTTGGCATTATGATTCTAGAGCAACACATCCGATCCGACTGAATCGCCGAAGGCGATGCGTGGATCGGATAAAGTTGCTCTAAGCACGACGGCGAGAGCCTGCAGGCGCCGGCAGCCCGAAGCGAATGAGCCGGCCGAACGCAAACGCCCCGGACTGCACGAGCAATCCGGGGTGTCGAATTTCGTCGGGACCAGTTACCAGCCGCGGCGCATGCAGCGGCGATAACGCCAGCCGTAGCCGTATTTGCCACGGCAACGGTAGTGACGGCTGCCGTGACGATAACGGCCGCAGGCTTTTGGATGACGGTGAAGAGCGCGGTAGCCGAGGCTCGGAACGTAACCGCGTTGCACGCTGCAGTGCCAACCATGCGTCTGGTGGACTAATCCGGCAGCGGCGCTGCCAACGATGTCGCCGGTAAGCAGGCCAGGAGCCGAAATCGCTCCGGCTTGCGCGGGGTTGTTGGCGGCGAACGTGAACGACACGATGACTGCCGCGAAAAGCAGAGCGAATTTCTTCATCAAGTGGTCTCCAGGCTGTGGTGTTGTTCCGTACCCAGATATTGGGCAATGAGCAATATGCAGTGCGATCCGAGACTTAACGAAACGCGATCATGCCATAACGGACCTTGAACGTGGGATGAACAACCTTGCAGCATCGTTTCGGATTGGTTGCCCAAGGCGTCTCGTTTTCGATGAATCGAGGGTGGTGTGGCGAGGCTACGAGATGCCGGCACTCATTCAGTCCGGTTTCTCGTGGAAGTGGTCGTAGATCTTCTGGGCCATTTCGGCGGAGATTCCGGCAACGGCCTTGAGGTCCTCGATGCCGGCGCGCGAGACCGCCTTGGCCGAGCCGAAATGACGGAGCAGCGCGCGGCGGCGTGTCGGGCCGATGCCTGCGATCTCGTCGAGGGGGTTTGCGGTCAGCCCCTTGGCGCGCTTGGCGCGATGCGTGCCGATGGCGAAGCGGTGGGCTTCGTCGCGCAGGCGCTGAATGAAGTAGAGGACCGGATCGCGGGGCTCCAGCATGCGCGGGCGGGCCTCGCCGGGGATATGGAAATGCTCGCGGCCGGCGTCGCGGTCGGGGCCCTTGGCGACGCCGATCAAGGTGATGCCTTCAATGCCGATTTGCGCCATGACTTCGCGTGCGACGGCGAGTTGGCCGGCGCCTCCGTCGACGAGGACGAGGTCGGGCCGGTCGGGGACCGATGCAAGGTCAACGGCGTCGTCGATGTCGGCGCTGGAGATTTCGTCACCGGGCGCTAACCTGTGTTCCGCGTCAAGCGGAAGTGAGGCAGCGAGGGGGAGATCGGCGTCGACTGCGGCGGCGCCGGTTTCGGCAGCGAGGCGTTTGAAGCGCCGGGTCAGCACTTCGCGCATCATTGCGTAATCGTCCCCCGGGGTCAGCTTGTCGGACTTGATGTTGAACTTGCGGTACTGGTTCTTGGCGTAGCCTTCGGGGCCGGCGACGATCATGGCGCCGACGGCATCGGTGCCGGAGATGTGGGAGTTGTCGTAGACCTCGATGCGGCGCGGCGGGCGCGCCAGCCCGAAGCGTTCGGCGACCGCGTGCATAAGCTCGGTTTGCGAAGCGGTTTCGGCCATGCGGCGCAGCAGGGCTTCGCGGGCGTTGGCGGTGGCGTGGGCAACGAGGTCGGTTTTGGGACCGCGTCTTGGAGTGGCGATCTCGACCTTGCGGTCGGCCTTGGTCGACAAGGCCTCGGCCATCAGTTCGCGCTCGGTCAGATCATGCGAAGTGAGGATCAGGCGCGGCACCGGCTTGTCGTCGTAGAACTGGGCTATGAACGAAGCGAGGATTTCGTCGGCATCGAGCGAACGGTCGGCCTTGGGGAAGTAGGCGCGATTGCCCCAGTTCTGACCGGTGCGGAAGAAGAAGACCTGGATGCAGGTCTGGCCGCCGTCCTGGTGGGCGGCGAACACGTCGGCCTCCTCGATGCCGGTGGCGTTGATCGATTGGTCGGCGGTGACGTGGGCCAGTGCCCAAAGACGGTTGCGGTAATCGGCGGCGCGTTCGAATTCGAGCTTTTCGGCGGCTTCGCTCATCAGCTGCTGATACTTCTCGCGCACGCTCTGGCTCTCTCCGCGCAGGAAGCGGCTGGCCTCGTCGACGAGCCTGTCGTACTCCTCCGGACCGATCTCGCCGGTACACGGGCCCGAGCAGCGTTTGATCTGCCACAGCATGCAGGGGCGCGTGCGGCTCTCGTATTCGCTGTCCGAGCAGGTGCGCAGAAGAAAGACCCGCTGCAGCATGGCGATGGTGCGGTTGACGGCCCCGGCGGATGCGAATGGGCCAAAGTAATCGCCCTTCTTGTTGCGGGCGCCGCGGTGCTTGAGGATGCGGGGGGCGTCGTGATCGCGCGCAATCAGGATGTAGGGGAACGACTTGTCGTCGCGCATCACCACGTTGAAGCGCGGGCGGAAGCGCTTGATGAGGTTGGCTTCGAGGAGCAACGCCTCGGCCTCGGTGCGGACCGTGACGAATTCCATCGACGCGGTCGAGGCGATCATGCGCGCGATGCGGCTCGTGTGGCCGCCGAGACGGGCATAGTTCGAGACGCGGGCTTTGAGTGAGTGGGCCTTGCCGACATAGATCACGTCGCCGTCCGCGTTCAGCATCCGGTAGACACCGGGGGCGGCGGGCAGCGACTTGAGATAGCCGGCGATGATTTCGGGGCCGCTGCGCCGCTCCTCGGGCGCGTCGCCAGCGGGTGGCTGGCCGGTGTCGAGGGGCACGACTTCGCGGTCATTCTGTTTCGGCATGGGGGGAACATTGGTCGGGGCCGAGGCTCAGTCAAGCGATCGTGACGCCGTGCGACCGGATTGGCCGTAAAAGGGCCGGATTGCGGGTTCTTGTGGGGGAAAACTACCGCTTGGAAATGGTTTTCCAACTCCGAGGCTTCGATCCCAAGGCGTCTTCCCCGGAAAACAGCAAGCTTCGGCTTCCGATCCGGAGTCACAGCCGCTTGACGGCATTCGCCCGGCAATCAAGCGTCTAAATCCAGAACACTGGCAGGGTTCAATGACCCACGTGCGACCTGCAATGAATGAGTTTGCCGTTCTGCTCGCCGTCGTGGCGGCCGGTCTTGTTACAGCCGGCGAAGCGCGTGCGCAGAGCTACAGCCTGGCGCCGACGGCGGCGGCGGACCATGCCGCTCGCTCCGGAACCAAGGGCGCGGACAGGTTCGGCAAGGAAGACGACGTCCTGCGCTTCATCAACGACTACCGCGAGAACAAGACACCGGCGCAGGTGCCCGGCCTCGTCACGGCGATGGTGCGGCTTGGCGCTCTCAGCGACCCGGAGAAGGCCGGCGTCTATACCGGCTTCATTGCCGGTGTGATCGGCGAGAACCAGGTGAAGGCGCCCGAACTCATCGCCGAGATGTTTCCGATGCCGCCGGTGCAGCAGGTCGTCCTGATCAAGGCGATCGCGTTTTCGGGCCTGCCGGACTGGAAGGAGCTGTTGGAGCAGTTCGTCGAGAGAATGCCGGCGCGCAAGGTTCTCGTTGGCAAATACCTCTATGGCGACGGCAAGACGCTCGGCGAACTGTCGATGGACGACCCGTTCGTGATCGATGCGCACTGGGGCTATTACTTCGCGACGGGGGCGTGGGAGCCGGGCATCCGCATCATCTCCGCGCTGGCGTGGGCGGAGGATAAGAACGACATCGAGAAACTGACGATCGGTTCCATGGCGAAGTGGACGTTTGCCAGCAACGCGGCGCGCGACAAGAACCTGCTCGACCTCGCCAAGGTGCAGATGAACCATCAGGACGAAGCGGTGCGGCGGCAATTGCGCGACGTCATCGAGGCCGCAGAACTCTACGAAATCGGGCGCTTGCGCGAAGATGCCCTGAAGCGCATCGATACCTTGCGGGCTGGCGGTCCGCAAAATGCGCGCGATTGGAGCAAGTGGGGCAACTACGGCACGACGGCCTTGGCGCTGGGCTGCGTTGTCGCGAGCGTGCTCGGGCAGGTTCAGTTCGGTATTCCGTGCGTCGTCGGCGGGGCGTTGTCGACGGCGGCGGTCAACTACCTTGGGCCGGATAGAACTCCATAGGAGTGCATTGTCGGTCGCGTCCGCATTCTCCGCTCGGCATTGCAACATCCCCTACTGCGGCGGCTCGATGCCGAAGTCCGTCGCCGAACCGACGCCGCTACTTGTCCGGACAGAGCTCGAAAGCCTTGTCGAGGGCGGCATTCGGGCTGGCGAACTCGCCGATCGATTCTCCACCCTTGGCGTAGGCGGCGATATAGGCATCGGCCTGGCGCTGTTCCTTGCCGGTGTGGACGTCGAGCACGGTGTAATTGATCATGCCATCGCCGGGGGCCTTGATGATGATGGCCTTTGCGCCGCCGTAGCTCGCGGTCCAGACACGGCATTTGCCAGGGACGGGCTTGGCGTCGACCGACTTCGCCTGTCCGGCGGCCATTGCGGTCTTGATGGGATCGGGCTGGTCGACTTCAGCGGCGTCGCGCGGACTGTCGCCGGCCTTGTCATTGATGAGCGCGGGTGGCGTCTGGGCGGCGGCGTCACGCGCGGTCTGAGCGGATTTGGAGAGACCGACCAGCGATCCGGCGCCGAGGGCGGAACGCGTGTCGGACGTTTCCGGAGCCAATACTGCGGCGGTGGCGACCGTTTCGATCTTCTTTGCCGCCGGGGGCGCGGACTTGCTCGCGGTCGATGTGGTGCCGCGTGCGAGGGCGACCTGCTCGGGACGGGGGTCGGGGGCGTTGCAGAAGGAAGAACTGAATTCGTCGGCGATCGACTGGATGTCCTCGGAATAACCGCGGTCGCTCGGCGCCCATTTGCTGCCGAGCTGGGAGAAGGTCATCGGGCCGGACAGCGAGCGCTGGTAGGGAACCAGGACTTCCCATTCCTGAACCTTGCGGGTGCGTTCTGCGACAGGGTTGTCGATGCGCTTGCCGGCATACATGGCGACGTGCTCAAGGTGGGCCTGGACGCCATCGGAGATCGTCTTGAAGCGCTCGCCCTTGACGCCGCCGCCGGTCGCTCCCAATCCGGCGAAGTTGAACTGCTCGGGGCGCACATCACCGGTGTAGCGTAGCGTGTTGGTTTCGACGACCATTTGATAGAGGGCCATGTCCCAGCGGATCTTGAGATTATCCCCGTGGCGCATGTAGTAGACGCCGAGATCCTCATAGCGCTGGTGCAGAGATGGGTTGCGCGATTTCAGGAACGCGCCGATGCGGCCCGGTGTGACGCAGGCTGGAACCTGGTTTTTTGCCGAGGTTTCGATCTCGGGTAGCGAAGCCGCCATCGCAGGCGAGGAGATTACGACGATCGCGGTGGCGAGGGCGTAGACTCGGGTTCGGCTCAGCATGGGGCACCTTCAGAAGGGTGGCTGACAGTCGTGACAAGACGGCGATACAACGCTTGGCACATGTCATAATTTGTTAAGATTAACGGACGGTTTAAACCCGGCGTTTCACTGCTGATTCCCCCGCCAACGAGGGGTTCTTGCAGGATCAATGGGGCGCTAGTGCGGGCAGGCCGGGGACGAAATGTGGCGAATGGCCTTCCAAAGGATGATTAGAGGGCGGGATCAAGCCAATATTGCGCCGCAAGTCCGGCAAACCCGATACCTGAGCAGCGTTGCGACCCTTCGCTCCTGAAGCCCATCAAGTGAGGTGCTGGCCGCTGTCGAGCGTGATCAGCTGGCCGGTCATCGATGGCGAAGCGAGAATGAAACGAACCGAATTGGCGATCTCGTCTGGAGGGCAGGCTCGCTTCAGGAGCGTCCCGGCAATCTCTGCGGCAAAATCGGTGTCGCTCTGGTGAACGCTCTGGAGGACGGGGCCTGGGCCTATGGCGTTGACGCGAATCATCGGCGCAAAAGCCTGGGCCAGCGTCTGGGTGGCCGTCCACAGGGCGGCCTTGGAAATCGTGTAGGAGAAGTACTCGGGCGTGGGGCGGAGAACGCGCTGGTCTATGATGTTGATGATGTTTCCGTTTTCGCCTGCGGGAAGCTGGCGGGCGAACGCCATCGAAAGAAAAACGGGTGCGCGCAGGTTTGCGTGCATGTGCGCATCCCAGATTTCAGCGTCGAGCGACGCTGCGGTATCGTCGAAAAACGCTGAAGCATTGTTGATCAGGCAGGTCGGGCGGCCCAGCACGCGATCGCATTTTTCGAGCAGCAATTCGACCTTGTCCTGCTGCGTCAGATCGCATTGCAGCGGCACGGCGCGGCCGCCGCTTCGCTCGATTGATTCAGCGAGTTCATGGGCTTCGGCAGACGACGCATTGTGATGGATGAGGATCTGCCAGCCGTCGGCTGCAAGCGCGAGGGAAATTGCGCGGCCGATGCGGCGCGCCGCTCCCGTGATGAGCGCGATCGAGGGAAGCGTTTCGTTCTCGTGCGGGGCGGTCATCGGGGCGGCTGATCTCGCGTAGTTGGGGTTACAGACAGCCATAACGCACATGGCTGGCAGAAGGACCAGGGGCGCGAATTTCCCGGCCTTTGCTGGCAGACGCAACCACTGCCTATGCTTTGAGCATTCCGCCTATTTTTGAGTCATTCCGCAAGTAATCAACAGGCGTCATTTCAGAGCAGATTGCGCGCGATTTGTTCAAAATCTTCGTTTTGTTGCTGTTCGACTACAAGCGGGCCGAGTAGAGCGACCTTCCGGCCAATTCCAGTTGTGAATCTCGGTGCGATCCCGTTCTCTACATTCAACGACGCTTCGTCAAATGATCGGCGACATCGCAGCGGGGCATCCGTGCAGCGGTGACTTTGACCAAACACGCATGTCCTGAATGGGGGTTACTCGACAAATGAATACGAAACTGGGGCTCATAAGTTCTGCAGTTGCCTTGGCTCTCGCCGGGGCAGTCGCTGCAACGCCTGCCAACGCGGGCGACTGGTTCAACCGCGAAGCAGCCGGAAGCATCAAGGATGCACCGATGGCCGATAGCGGCCGATCGTTCGAGTTGGCATTCAATATCGGCGGCACGTCGGATTACGTTTTCCGCGGCATATCGCAGACCCTAGAAGATCCAACAGTACAGGGTGGCATCGATGCTTCCTACGGAATTTTTTACGCAGGCGTATGGGCTTCCGGAGTAGATTTCGTTCGGGGTGACGGTGGGACTGGGAGCGGTGATGCGACTGTCGAAGTGGATGTTTACGGCGGCATAAAGCCCAAACTTGGTCCTGTCGGCTTTGATCTCGGGGTCATCGGCTATCTCTATCCGGGAGCTGAGCACCTTGCAGGTGCAGACCTGGATTACTTGGAAATCAAAGCGGGTGCGAGCTACTCCATCGGTAAACTGAGCTTGACCGGTGCGGTCTACTATTCTCCCGATCAGTTTGCTGAGTCCGGGGAAGCTTGGACCCCCGAGTTGATTGCTGCTTATGAACTTCCGAGCGTGGGTATTTTCTCGCCTAGCATCAGTGGTACCATTGGTTCGTATTACTTCGATGCTGATGCGCTTGATTATACGTATTGGAATGTTGGTCTCAGTGTAGCTGTCGAGAAGCTTACGCTTGACTTCAGGTACCACGACACAGACTCGAATGGCGCCGATTTCTGTGCAGACCGCGGGCTTTGTGATGAGCGGTTTGTGTTCAGTGCGAAGGTTGCGCTTCCCTGATCACCAGAATGAGCAGCCGACGGTTCTCATGTCGGCTGCCCAGCGCCTCTCGACTTTATTCCCCAGACTGACCGCCAGTGCGGTTGTTGTGGTCCCCCACATCCCGTCTGAACTGAACCGGAGCCGCGAGGCTCCGGTTTTTTATTTATGGGGCGCGGTCTTAATGGGGTCATCGATCCTTATGAGTTGTCGCCATCGAACATGCCGCCGAGTGGTCCGAGAACCGACCCTTCCCCGGTGCCGCCTGTCGGTCCCATGTTGGCGAGGACGCGTCCAGCCAGCCGCGAGAAGGGCAGCGACTGCAGCCACACCTTTCCAGGTCCGCGAAGGTGGGCGAAGAAGACGCCTTCGCCGCCGAAAATCATCGATTTTACCGAACCGGCGCGGACGATGTCGAAATCGACCGTCGAGGTCATGGCGGCCAGACATCCAGTGTCGACGTGAAGTTCTTCGCCTGGACCCAGCTCGCGTTCGATCACAGCGCCGCCGACGTGAATGAAAGCGAAGCCGTCGCCTTCAAGTTTCTGCATGATGAAGCCCTCGCCGCCGAAAAGGCCGGTCATTATGCGCTTCTGGAAATGCATTCCGACGGAGACGCCGCGGGCGGCGCACAAGAATGCATCCTTCTGGCAGATCAGGGTGCCGCCGAGGTCGGTCAGATGAAACGGCAGCACCGTTCCCGGGTAGGGCGCTGCAAATGCGACGCGCGCCTTGCCCTGGCCCTGGTGGGTGAAAACCGTCATGAACAAGCTTTCGCCCGTCAGCAGCCGCTTTCCAGCGCCCATGATCGAACCGAATATGCCGGTTTGCGGCTTCGAGCCGTCGCCGAAGATGGTGTCCATGTGGACGCTCACGTCCTTGAACATCATGGCGCCCGCTTCAGCGATCGCGCTTTCACCCGGATCGAGTTCGATTTCGACGAATTGCATCTCCTGGCCCTTGATTTCGAAATCGACGTCGTCGGCGATGCCGGGCCTGCGATGATGGACAGCTGGGCCGACGGAAGGGACGGAATTGGACATCCAGTGATCTCCTCGAAGTGATGGGATAGGCCGGTAACGCCCTGACCGGCCAACACGAATTCTAATCGTTCGACGTTTGCGCGGCACTAATTACGAACATCGGTAAGACGATGTCCGAGTTAATCTGCCAGTTCGCCATCGGGTAGAGTTATCCACAGCCGCCAGCCAAATAAGCCTTGAAAAATGCCGAATCCGCAATTGTCGCAATGCCTACACATCCTCGCGATAGATCTTGCGGCGAAAGAGACCGCAAGCGTTGGACGAATTGTGTTGCGCGGTCCATTTCCGTTCGAGCGTATCCGCCTGTCAGCCCTCTCTTTGGCGCCGCTCGACCAGAGGCCAGCCAGGTTGCCGAGACCGGCGCTTCCCCGCTGCCGAGCCGTTGGGCCTGGCTGGCCTCGTTTTCTTCGCTGATGACGGTGCCGACCGGCGGCCGGGTCCGTAGCCGATGGCGTGGCCTCATTCTTGAGCGATTAGAGCATTTATCCCCAGCCGGCCCGACAACGGTGTTCCCAAGTCCGCATGACTCAATTAAGAGCGGAAAGTGGTGGTGATGAGGGCCGGGATGACGATCCTAATCGGTTTGGCCGCGGGAATTCTTTTGATCATTTACGCGGCGTCGGTGCAGACCGAACGGGGCCAGCGTACTAATCATTTCCGCGTCGAGCATGAGCCCGATTCACCGAAGTCGTTCGGTTACAAGATGGCTTGGCTTGCCGTGCGCACAGAGGATAGCGCCGGACTTGCGAGGTCGCTTGGCCTCGACATCCGGATGCCGGCCAACTGGAACTCGGGAATTGGAACGGTGTACGACGACCGGCTCGGCGGGTCGCATATCTATGTGACGCCTCCGGTCGATGGCTGGACGTTCGTCGTCGGGCTCGGTCTGCCGCATCCTGTCGGGGCAGCGTTCGTCGACAAGCTGACGCCGTTGCTACTGTCTCTCAGCCGGCAATATCGCGATGTGCAGTACTACTTCACTTACCCGCTGATCGATTTTTTCGCCTGGGTCCGCGTGAAGGATGGAAAGCTGGTGCGGGCGTTCGCCGTCAACGACGAAGGCGTCGTCTGGAACAAGGGCCGGATCACGAAAGAGGAGCGTGCGCTCGGCTTGCGGCTATTCGAGCTGCGCGGGGTTCGCGAGCGCCAAGGCGATGCCGGCGGCGAACTCGTGCTGTATCCCACCGAGGATCAGGTCCTGCAGGTCGCCAGGGGCTGGAGCCTCGATCCGACAGGGATCGAGGCTTTAAGCGATGTCGGCGGGCCGGGCACAATAGCCCCCGCACCAGCAGCCTGGAGCGCGGAGCGGCGGCGAAAATCCGCAGCCTGATCCTTGTCTTTCTGCCCGGTCGCGAAGGTGAAGCCGTCAGGCTGCTCGTGCCAACTTGCCGTCGCCGCCCTTCATAGGGAAGGCGATGACGACGGCGCTTTGCAGACCTGCTTGCGTCACCGGCGACGCGGTCTTGCCGGTGATTTTCCAGCGCATTTCCGCGGCCCGCGTGGGTTTGACCTTGCGCGGTTCCGGGCGAATGAATTTCGGCCTGTTAAGTTGCGTATTGACCGAGAGGCGGGCTGAGAGCTGGAACTCCCGCGCCTTGTCCCAATCGATCGTTTTTGCCACTCGTTCGAGATTCATGACGGTTTGCGTGCCGGTTTCTTGTGCCGCCGTTCCGGCAGGTTCGGCGGTTGCGGGTCCAGGACCGGTTGCGATTACGGTCGGCCTTTCAATCGTATTGGCTGGCATTGCGCGGCCGACTGTGAACAACGCCAGGAATGACGAAAGCCACCCAGTTCGGCGACTCGATTTCGAAGACATCTTGACTACCCCGCCTCACATGAGCCCCACCCCTGGGACAGTTTGACTAAGGTCATGATGGCCATCGCGGGTTAACAACGCTTGAAATCGAGCGTCGATTAGAGAAAATAATTTGTGTTCCGAGTAGGTTCGGCGGTCGCAATCTCTTAATTTCGTTAACAGATGCACGGGGCGTAGCATTTTAATGCTGGCGACTGGCGTGTGGAATGGCAATTAAAGGGCTAAAGGCATGCCGATTGATCCGAGCGGGACGGGGATTTTGAAGTCGGTTGAAGAATGAGCTGGGTCAGGCTGCCGGCCGGCCGACGATCGCCGCCATCTGCAGTGCGATCATGCGGTCAATGAAACCTTCAAATGGTACCGTGAAAATGCTGAGCCCGCGGGCGTCTTCGCTCCATACCATCAAGCCTTGCGAAAAGCTGTCGGGCGGGTCGGCCTGACCGGCGAGTTCGCGGACGGTCGCCTGAAACGCATCTTCACTCATCGGAATGAAGGGAATGGTGACCGTGTCGATTTGACCTGACGGTCCGGTCCGCGGGGCATCGGTTACCGAAAAGCAAATGATGTGCTGGCCATCGCCGCAGGTGGCAACCGCTCCGATAACGATGCGCGAATGTTCAAATCCCGCAGGCGTCCTATAGGTCCAGAGCTGGCCTGCCGCATAGGTCATGAGAAATCCCCGCTTGCGCTACACTAGTACCCGCTTTCAGAAGTTCGTGTGTCATTCGCGGCAACCACCTTGACGAACTTCTGAAAGCAGAGGGTACCAGTAGAATATTGAATCTAGTACCGCTTTTCGATCAGAAGTCCCTGAAAGCGGTTGACTGATACGAAACAGGGAC
>JAHJQI010000001.1 GCA_018819265.1 Alphaproteobacteria bacterium | reverse complement strand
TCACCGCTTCGGCTTCCTCGCGCACGGACCGCCAGACCGGATCCTGGTTTGAGGCTTCATCGGTCGGCAGCTTGTGGATCTTCTGGGCCATGGGAGACACCTTTAGGGAATTCGGCTCGCCGGAGACAACGTGCCCGATTGGAAGGGCGCGCCAGCCAGGCGGATACTTTAGCCATGAATGTAGTCCGTTTGGCTCCCGGTCAAAAGGGTGGACTTTGAAAACGGGGTCCCGTGGACCGGGCAGGTGGCGGCGTGCGACCTTTGTCCGAGCTCGGTTTGAACAGTGATCTACTCGACCTCGAGGACGATGCGCCCACGCACTTTTCCTGCGATGATCTGCGGAGCAAGTTCGATGACATCGCTCCAGGGCCGCGTAACGGTCAACCCGGCGAGCTTCGTCCGGTCGAGGTCGGTTGCAAGGCGGCTCCAGGCGGCAAGGCGCTTGTCGCGCGGGACCATGACGCTGTCGACGCCAGTAAGCGTTACACCGCGCAGGATGAACGGCATCACGGTCGCAGGCAGGTCGAAGCCCTGCGCGAGGCCGCAGGCGGCGACGCAGCCGCCGTATTTCGTCATGGCGATGGCATTGGCGAGCGTATGGCTGCCGGCGACGTCGACGGCGCCTGCCCAGCGTTCCTTCCCGAGTGGGCGGCCCCTTTCGGAGAGTTCGGCGCGATCGATGATTTCGGCGGCGCCGAGGTGCTTGAGGAAATCGGCTTCGGCGGCGCGTCCCGTGGACGCAATCACGTGGTGGCCGAGTTTCGCCAGAACGGATACCGCGACGCTGCCGACGCCGCCGGCGGCCCCTGTGACCAGGACCGGCCCCTTGTCGGGGGTCACGTCGTGGGCTTCGAGCGCCAGGACGCAAAGCATCGCTGTATAGCCCGCCGTACCGATGGCCATCGCCTGCGCGGGTTCGAAGGCGGCGGGAAGCGGGATCAGCCAGTCGCCGTTGACGCGGGCGTACTGCGCATAGCCGCCGTCATGACCTTCCCCGACGCCCCAGCCGCTCAGGATGACCTTGTCGCCATAGGCGTAGGCGGGGTGGGATGAGGTCTCGACGGTGCCGGAGAAGTCGATTCCGGGCACGAGCGGCCACTTGCGCACGATCGGGGCTTTGCCGGTGAGTGCGAGCCCATCCTTGTAGTTGATCGTCGTATGGGTGACGCGCACAACGACGTCGCCTGCCGACAGGTCGTTCAAGGTGATCTCTTCCCATGCGGCCGCCTGCCCGCCGTCCGCTTTCGACACGCGAAGGGCTTTGAAACGTTCCATATCTTCCTCGCTGGTGTGCTTGATTTGCCTTGCCGGCACCGTCGCGCGGCTGATCCTGCTGCGCAAGAGCCCTTTCCAGGCGCTTTGGCTCTGAGTTTATACAAGGGTAGTCTCGCGCTTGCGAAATCCTGTGGATGACGTGGATATGAACTTTAGTGCAACAGCGCTCGGCTGGCCTCGGACTTCGCCGCAGGCTGATTTATCCTTACCGACGACAATCCCATCTCAGGACGCCAGTGCAACAACTTAGGCCGGCAGGCTCGCATGCGCCAGCGGTTATAGACGCAGCCTTATTGACGATCCATGGCGGCTTTGATCCGAGGGCGTTGCCTGGCAAAGTGGTGCATGATCGACACACCCGCTGGCCTCGATCCGCGTGCAACGCAAAAACTTTTTCGCTTGGCATGCAACGAAGGTCGCATCTAGGCTCCACGCCAAGCTGCATCGACAGCGACATAACAAGCCATAAGGCCGATCCAGGAGGCGACTATGACCTTACAGACGCAAATGACCACCCTCGCGGCGATAGTGTCGTTCGGTTTTCTCGCAGCGATCGTACTTGGCGCTCTCTAGGAGCGTTTGCGCCGGATCAGACTACCCCCTAAGTGCCTGCCATATACCCCCCAAGCCGGCCACAACAGCGTGAGATCAATCTCACGCTGTTCGTGTTTCGGGGTCTTCGATGGATTTCAAGTCGTCTCAGCGGCGTACGAGATAGCCGAGGATAGCGCCGGCAAGTGGGATGAAGTCAGCGTCGACTTGCGCTGGCAAGGTTTTCAGCACCGCCGGCACGAAAATAACGACGGCCGCACCGATCAGGGCTCCAACCAGCGCGGAGACGAGTGTTGAGGTGCCTGGCCGGCCCACCGACTTCAAGACCAGCGATCCGATCAATCCGACCAGCCAGACGATGACGGCAAAACAAATCGCATCCACGATCCCGTCGATCAAAGCGCCCTGGTTCGGGATCTGCGCGGCTATGACGTCCTTGCCGAACCAGCCGATGATGATCTGCAATGCAATGAGTACGATGTACCCGAGCATCCCGTCCCCCTCCAGTACAATCCGGCGTAACGCACTTGTTGCCACGTCGATTTGGCCTGCGCCCAGCGTCCGATGCACCCCGGGCTAGCAGCAGCGGCGAAGGTGTCCAGCAAAATACTGGACCGGACATCATTCAGGCGGTTGATTTATCGAGGGGTGTTGAGGTGGTGCATCTATCGGGAGCGGGGCGACCGACTTTTCTTGACGCTGACGATCTCGCCGTCTTCCTTCGCAAAGGTCTCGAATGCCGCCTCAGGAATCAGTTCGAGGACCGCTTCCGAAGGTCGACAAAGCCGGGCCTTGCCGTCGACAGCGACGATCGGTCGGTTGATCAGGATGGGATGCTGCATCATGAAATCGATCAGTTCTGCGTCGCTCCACTTCGGATCGCCGAGACCGAGCTCGTCATAGGGCGTACCTTTCTGACGGAGCAGATCGCGGACCTCAATCCCCATCAAGCCGATCAGCTGGACGAGGCGCTCGCGCGTCGGCGGATCCTTGAGATACTCGATGACTTCGGGTTCGAACCCAGCCTCGCGCAACATCGCAAGGGTGTTTCGGGACGTGCCGCAGTTCGGGTTGTGGTAGATGGTGGCGTGCATCCGGGTGCCTTAGTGATTTAGCGGTTGCTCCAGCAAGAATGGCACTATTCGGCCGGTTCGGCGGCGGCCCGCTGGTGATGTCCGGCTGTAAGTAGCGCGGCTACAATAACGGCTGCTGCCGCCCCGACCAACTGCGCTGCGATGAAGGCCGGCACATGCTCGGGACTGATGCCTGCAAACGTGTTGGAGAAGCCCCGCGCGATCGTGACCGCTGGATTTGCGAACGAAGTCGAGGCCGTGAACCAATAGGCCGATGTGATGTAGAGTCCAACGGCCATCGGAACTGAGGAAGAACGGGCACGCAGCGTCAGCAGTATCGTCACGACAAGGCCAAAGGTTGCGACCCATTCGGAGAACCACTGAGCCGGACCGGTGCGCAATTTTTCCGAAACCTGGATGACGGCCAGATCGAACATTGCGTGAGCGGCGAGCACACCAATGAACCCGGCGACGATCTGCACGGCAACGAAAGCCACCGCGCCGCTGGCGGCGATATCACCACGAAGATAAAACGCGAATGTCACCGCCGGGTTGAAATGGGCGCCCGATACCGGACCCAGCATCGTTATGAGTACGACAAGGATGGCCCCAGTCGGAATCGTATTGCCCAGAAGGGCGATTGCGATGTTCCCCCCAGCAAGGCTCTCGGACATGATGCCGGAGCCGACGACCGTCGCGAGAAGGAATGCGGTGCCGAGAAACTCGGCACCGAGCCGCTGGGGAAGCGAGTAGGTCTGCATCGAGTTCAGGTCTCCGTTTCGACGCCGTCGGCGCCCATCACGTTCTGTCGGCGAACGTTTTCGGAGAAGTCCTTGACCTTGCGGCGCATGCTCCTCGCGTCAAGGTCGTGCTTGGCCATTTGGACGAATTTGTCGATGTGGTGGTACAGGAGCGAATAGGTATCGGCGAAAGCGCCGAGCTTCTTTAGATCGCTGCCTTCCTGTTTCGAGGGATCGCGCATTCCCCAATGTTCGGTGATCGGGTTACCGGGCCAGACCGGACAGCTTTCGGCGGCTGCGTCGTCGCACAGCGTGTAAACGAAATCGATCTCGTCATTGCCCGGGCCGGCAAATGCGTCCCAGGACTTGGAGCGTAAACCTTCCGTCTTATGTCCGTGGTTCTGCAGGATGCGGATCGCGAAGGGATTGATTTCCCCGCGCGGGGTGCTGCCGGCGCTGTGGGCGACGAAGGCGCCCTGGCCAAGCGAATTCATCAGGCATTCGGCGATCACCGAGCGTGCCGAATTGTGGGTGCACAGGAAAAGTACGTTGTAGGGGGCGTCCTTGGTCATTTCGTCCTCCACGGCCCGTCCGGAACACAGATCGGGAATGCCGGCGACGACCGCCGAACAGAGTTCGGGATTGCCGTCACAGCAATCCTCGGTCAGAAACCCTAGGAGCGCGCGCATGCCATCCACTTCCACGCTGTAGCGGACGTAGCGTCCGTCGCGCCAGGAGCGCAGCAGGCCGGCGTGCGCCAGTTCCTTGAGGTGGAACGAAAGAGCCGTCGCCCCGATGCCAACGATCCGCGCGATATCCCCTGCCGCCATCCCAGATGGCCCGCATCTGACGAGCAAACGGAAGATGGACAGTCGATTCTCGTGCGCCAGTGCGGCGAGGGCTTGGACGGCGTTGTGCTGATCCATGAATCCATTATTTCAAGTATTATTGAATCACAGTCAACAGCTGATTGCGCCGAGAGATTACCCGATCCGCAAGTCGAAATCGCCTGGTTCCGGCTCTGGGCTGCAGTTCACCACTGTAGCGCGCCTTACGACCGACCGGAGGGGCGGCTGTCTGGTTAGTGGCATTTGTGATCCCAATGGCGCCGGTTAGCTGCCAGGCTTTGCGCGCGAAGCACCAGCCAGCGCAATGATGGCCGGTGGCGAACCGCTCTTCGTGATGCAGTTCGACGTCCGGACTTATCCCAGAACGCGCCCGGCCACGGCGTCGAGCTTGGCCAGGAGCGCGGGATCGCGCGCTTCGGCTGGCGTGATGATCGCGACGTCGAGGGCCCTGTCCGAGCCGATCGGGCAGTCCGGGTGAACCTTGGGGAAATTGCGCGCGAGATTGGCGACGAGGCGCTGGGCCTTCTCGGTATTGCCGCGCATGATGGCGATGACGGAGGCGACATCGACGGCCTCGTGCTCGCTGTGCCAGCAGTCGTAATCGGTGACCATCGCCAGCGTCGCGTAACAGATCTCGGCCTCGCGGGCGAGCTTGGCTTCGGGCATGTTGGTCATGCCGATCACCGAACAGCCCCATGAGCGGTACAGTTCGCTTTCGGCACGCGTCGAAAATTGCGGACCCTCCATGACGAGGTAGGTGCCGCCGCGCGAAACCGAAACGTTCTCGGCCTTCGCCGCATTCTCAAGCGCATCGGCGAGCAGCGGGCTGATCGGATCGGCAACCGAGACATGGGCAACGCAGCCGGCGCCGAAGAAGCTCTTTTCGCGTGCGACGGTGCGGTCGATGAACTGGTCGACGACGACGAAGTGGCCGGGCGGCAATTCCTCTTTCAGAGAACCGCACGCCGAGATCGACAGCAGGTCGGTGACGCCGGCACGCTTCAGGGCGTCGATGTTGGCGCGGAAATTGATCGCCGACGGCGGCACCTTGTGGCCGCGGCCGTGGCGCGGCAGGAAGCGAACGGGAAGGCCGTCGATCTCGGCAAACAGGACTTCGTCGGAGGGCTTGCCCCACGGGCTCGCGATATGGCGCCATTCGGCGTTGGTCATGCCCGGCAGATCATAAAAACCGCTGCCGCCGACGATGCCGAGGACCGTTTTGGTCATGCGTCTGTCTCCCTAGGATCTGTTTGCCTGACGCCCAGCGGAGAGGCCCGCCTCCCCCCCGTCCCTACCGATTGCCGCCCGCAGCTGACCGGGTCAAGTCCGCTCGTGCGCTTCTTGGGTGGCCGGCACACAAAAGGCCCCGCTTGCGAGGCCTTCTGGTAAAGCGGACTGCGTGTGCCAGGCTGCCGCGATCAGTGCTTGACCCGCGACCAGATCCGCTTCTTGGCAAAATAGAGCAGCAGGGTGGTGATGATGAGGTAGAGCATCACGGTCCAGCCGAGCTGCTTGCGCTCGTTCAGCGATGGATCGGCGGCCCAGGCGAGGAATGCGGTCACGTCCTTGGCGTTCTGCTCGAGCGACGATTTCGCGCCGGCATTCTCCTGGTATTCGACCGCCCCACCCTCGGGGATCGGCTGGGCCATGGCGATCTGGTTGCCGGGGAAATAGGCGTTGTAGTTCATACCCTCGGCCAGATTGAAACCCTGGGGAGCCTCCTTGTAGCCCGTCAGAAGCGCGTACAGGTAATCCGAACCGCCTTCGGCATAGCCAGTCAGGACGTCCCGAAGCATCATCGGTACGTGGATGTACCAGGACGCTTCGTTGTGGACACTGCGGGCCCGCGTGATCAAGGAAAGATCGGGGGGATAGGCGCCGTTCTGGATGGAGCGGGCTTCCTGTTCGTTCTTGTAGGGTCCCTTGATCTTGTCGGAGAGCTTCGGTTCGCGCTCGAACATCGCGCCTTCGTCGTTGGGGCCGTCGGTGATCTTGTTGGGCCATTCGGCCGCGAGCGCCTTGACGGCTTCCTCGTCGAACTCAGGTCCGCCCTTCTGCACGAGGTTGCGGAACTTGACCCGCTCCAGGGCATGACATGACGCGCAGACTTCCTTGTAGACCTGGAAGCCGCGGCGCAACTGGTTGCGGTCGTACTGGCCGCCAACGCCAGCGAAGCTCCACTCGTGGCGCTCGAAATGGGCGGCTTCTCCTCCAGCGGCCATGGCAGGCGCCCCAGTGCAGATGAGCGCGCCAAGGACCGCCAAAACAGAGCGGAGGGGGGCAACGGTTCGATATGCAGTCATGGTGTTGTCCCTCTCGCTCAGCGGTCTTCAGGGGCGGCAGTCGCGCCGGCGGGAACGCCGCCGCCGCCGGTTGCACCCGATTTACCCGGCGATTTTCCGAGCACCGCATCGGTAATCGATCCTGGCAGCTTCGTCGGGGTCTCGATGCTGCCGACGATCGGCATCACCAGCAGGAAGTGCGCGAAGTAGTAGGCGGTAAAGATGCGCGCCCAGAACACGTACACGCCTTCGGCCGGCTTCGAACCGAGGTAGCCGAGCGCCAGGCACGCGAACAAGAACAGCCAGAAGAACCATTTGTAGATCGGTCTGTACTTGGTGGAGCGCACAGGCGAGCGGTCGAGCCAGGGGATGAAGGCCAGGATCGCGATCGATGCGAACATCGCAATGACGCCGCCGAGCTTGTCGGGGATCGCGCGCAGGATGGCGTAGAACGGCAGGAAGTACCATTCGGGCACGATGTGCGGCGGTGTGACGAGCGGGTTTGCCTCGATGAAGTTGTCGGCGTGTCCGAGGTAATCAGGCAGGAACAAAACGAACCAGGCGAACACGATGACGAAGGCGAACAGCGCGACGGCGTCCTTGGCAACGGCATAGGGATACATCGGCAGGGAGTCGGATTTCGTCTTGATGTTGAGGCCCGTCGGGTTGTTCTGGCCGGCGACGTGCAGCGCCCAGATATGCAGGATGACGAGCCCGAAGATCACGAACGGCAGCAGGTAATGCAGCGAGAAGAAGCGGTTCAGCGTCGCTCCCGAGACGGCATAGCCACCCCACAGCCACTCGACGATTCCCGTGCCCAGACCCGGGATCACCGAGTCGAGCGAAGAGAACAGGTTGGTGATAACGGTCACCGCCCAGAAACTCATCTGCCCCCATGGCAGCGAGTATCCGAGGAAAGCCGTCGCCATCATCGCCAGCAGGATGAAGACACCGAGGATCCAGAGGATTTCGCGCGGGGCGCGGTAGGAGCCGTAATAGAGGCCGCGGAAGATGTGAACGTAGACCGCGAGGAAGAACATCGAACTGCCGGTTGCGTGCATGGCCTGCAGCAGCCAGCCGTAGTTGACGTCGCGGCGGATGTGATCGACGGAATTGAAAGCGTCGTCAGCGGTTGGAACATAGTGCATGGCAAGCACGATGCCGGTCACCAGCTGCGCCACGAGGCAGAACGTCAGAATGCCGCCGAACGTCCACAGGTAGTTGAGATTTCGCGGCGTCGGGAAATCAACGAACTGGTCGTGCATCATGCGCGGCACAGGCAGGCGTTCGTCCCACCACTTCGCCGTTGCTGACTTCGGCTCATAAGTTGATGCGTGATTAGACATGGTGCGCTTTATCTTTCCTCAGCCGATGCGGATCTTGGTGTCCGAAAGGAAGGTGTAGGGCGGAATATCGAGGTTGCGCGGCGCCGGCCCTTTGCGGATTCGGCCGGCCGTATCGTAGTGCGAACCGTGACAAGGGCAGAACCAGCCGCCGAAATCACCCTTCGAGTCGGCCAGCGTCTGGCCTTTCGGGATGCAGCCGAGGTGGGTACAGATGCCGACCATGACGAGCCACTTCTCATGGCCTTCAAGGGTGCGGTTGGCGTCCGTTGCCGGAGTGCCCGGCTCGTTGTCGTTGCGCGACAGAGGGTCGGGGAGGTCTTCGACCGGAACCTTTTTGGCCGCTTCGATTTCCTCGGCCGTGCGGTGGCGGATGAAGACCGGCTTGCCGCGCCACATGACGGTGATGGCCTGGCCTACTTGTACTGGCGCGAGATCGAACTCGGCAGAGGCAAGCGCCTGGGCGCCCGCGTCCGGATTCATCTGGTGGACAAACGGCCAGATGAGGGAGGCCGCGCCAACAGCCGAGAAGGCTGAAGCAGCGACCACAAGAATATCGCGGCGGTTTGGATCTTCGACGTCTGCGGTCATCGAGCGACCTCCTTCGAGCGGGTCATCGTCAAATAAAAGCGTGCCACACGCCATGTTGCCCGTTGCAAGCAACACGGCGGCTTTCAGACCCAGGTTACGCAAAAAGGCGTGCAGGCGGGTGCTAAACTTAAGCGGCGCGAATTGCCACAGGTTTGCCACCGTTTGCCTTGGCTCTCAAGCCTGCGTTTGGCTTCCCTCACAGGGCAATTTGGCGCACACCGAAGGACGAATACGGGATTCCGCGAAAGGTTGTTCTCGATCAATGCGCATCGCTCTCTACCAGCCTGACATCGCGCAAAACACCGGCACGCTGCTGCGGCTCGGTGCCTGTCTCGGCGTCGCCATCGATATCATCGGGCCGGCGGGCTTCGACATGAGCGGTCGCGCCTTGAAGCGGGCGGGACTCGACTATCTCGGCGATGTCGAGTTGCAGCAACATGTCAGCTTTTCGGCCTTTGACGAATGGCGAAGGCATCGCGGCTTTCGCCTCGTCCTGGCGACGACCAAGGCGGAACAAGCCTATACGGAGATTGCATACCGCGGCGGCGACATCGTCATGATGGGCCGTGAGAGCGCCGGCGTTCCTGACGAGGTCGCCGCACTCGCCGACGCAGCGGTCAAGATTCCGATGCGGGAAGGCATGCGATCCCTCAACGTAGCGCTGGCCGCGGCGATGATCGTCGGGGAAGGGTTGAGACAGTTGGGGGCGGGCGAATGACCGAGTGGCTGTGATATCCACCCCGCGTGCATCGAGGAACAGCTGACAACCGGCCTACTCCGCCGCTTCCCGTGCCAGGAAGCCGCCCGACTGACGGGCCCAGAGGTCGGCGTAGAGGCCGCCGCGGGCGATCAACTCAGCGTGCGCGCCGTCCTCGACGACGGCGCCCTGGTCCATGATGATGAGCCGGTCCATCGCCGCGATCGTCGATAGGCGGTGAGCGATGGCGATCACCGTCTTGCCGGCCATCAGTTCGTTGAGGCTCTCCTGGATGGCCGCTTCCACTTCCGAGTCGAGCGCGCTGGTGGCTTCATCGAGGATCAGGATCGGCGCGTTCTTCAACAGCACGCGAGCGATGGCGATGCGCTGGCGCTGGCCGCCCGACAGCTTGACGCCGCGCTCGCCGACGTGGGCGTCATAGCCGGTGCGTCCGCTGGGATCGATGAGGCCAAGGACGAAGTCATGGGCATGCGCGCGCTTGGCAGCGGCAATGGCTTCGTCGCGGGTGGCGCCGGGACGGCCGTAGACGATGTTGTCGTAGACCGAGCGGTGCAAGAGCGAGGTATCCTGCGTCACCATGCCGATCTCGCCGCGCAGGCTCTGCTGGTCAACGTAGGCGATGTCGTGGCGGTCGATCTTGATCCGCCCGCTTTCCAGGTCGTAGAACCGCAACAACAGGTTGACGAGCGTCGACTTGCCGGCGCCCGAGCGGCCGACCAGTCCGACCTTCTGGCCGGGCCTGATTGACAGCGACAGGTTATCGATGACCCCACCCTGCTTGCCGTAGTGGAACTTGACGGCCTCGAAGTCGATGGCGCCCTTGGTGACGACGAGCGGCTTGGCCGCCGGCACGTCGACGACGGTTTGCTCGCGCGTCAGTGTGCCGATGCCGTCCTGGATGACGCCGATGTGCTCGAACAGGTGGGCGACTTCCCACATGATCCAGTGCGACATGCCCTGCATGCGCATGACGAGCCCGACGGTGAAGGCGAGAGCCCCGGCCGTCACGGCGCTGCCCGTCCACAGCCAGATACCGAGCCCGGCAATGGAGACGAGCAGCAGGGCGTTGAGGGCGTTGAGGGCGACCGTCATCAGCGTGACGAGACGCATCTGCTTGTTCACGGTATCGAGGAAGCCCTGCATGCTGTCGCGGGCGTAGGCGTCCTCGCGTTCGGCATGGGCGAACATTTTCACCGTCTGGATGTTGGTGTAGCTGTCGACGATGCGCCCGGTCATGATGGAGCGGGCATCCGACTGCTCTTCGGAAATGGCGCGCAGGCGCGGAATGAAGTAGCGCCCGACCACGAAGTAGCCGGCAAGCCAGATCAGCATCGGCACGGCGAGGCGCAGGTCGGCAGCGGCAAAGGCGATCAGCGCGCCGGTGAAGTAGACGCTGACATAGAGGATCACCTCGGCGAGCGTCAGCACGAACTGGCGCACCGACAGCGAGGTCTGCATCACCTTGGTGGCGACGCGGCCGGCGAAATCGTCCTGGAAAAATCCGAGCGACTGGCGCAGCACGTAGCGGTGCGCCTGCCAGCGGGTGCGCATGGCAATGTTGCCCATCAACGCCTGGTGGATGACGGCTTCGTAGAGGAACTTCAGGATCGGCAGGATGACCAGTATGACGACGAGCATGCCGATCAGGAAGTTGCCGTGCTCATCCCAGAACGTCGCCCGGTCGGCCTTCGAGAGCCAGTCGACAAGTGCGCCCAGCACCGCAAACAACGATACCTCGATGAGTGCGACGGTCGCCGCCAGCAGTGACGAGGCGAGCAGCAGCTTCCAGAAGGGACGGACGTAATAGACGACGAAGGCAATGAATTCACGCGGCGGCATGCCGGCGCGCGCCTCGGGGAAGGGATCGCGGCTCGTCTCCAATGCTGTAAAAATGCGGTCGGCAAGCGTGCTCAACATGTCAAGTCTCTCCGGCACGGCGGCCATCGTGCGTCGATTGGGGCGGTGTCGCCGCGGGGCAAGCCCGCGGGAAATAGCCTTATGTCCATGCGTCGACCTGTTCGGTGACGCACGAAACAATGGCGACGCCTTCGCGACGAATTTTGTGATTTCGCCTACTGTTAAGTGGCGGCCTGGCGGTCATGGCCGCGGGCTTATGGCGGGCGGCGCATTTGTGCTAAGCCACATTAGATGGGTCGCGAGAGCGGCTTCGGCAAGGGATAAGCTCGATACCATGGCAACCGACCATTTCGACCTCGATGCGGCAAAAGCCGCCGCGCGCAACTGGTTCGAAGACATCAGGGACCAGATCTGCGCGGCTTTGGAAGATGTCGAAGACGAACTGCCACGCGGGATGCCGATGTCGCTGAGACCAGCGGCGAGGTTCGTGCGTACGCCATGGGAGCGGACCGACAAGGTATCCGGCGAACCCGGTGGCGGTGGCGTCATCAGCCTCATGCACGGGCGTGTCTTCGAAAAGGTGGGGGTGCATACCTCGACGGTGCACGGTGAGTTCGCGCCGGAATTCCGCAAGCAGATCCCGGGGGCGGAAGACGATCCGCGTTTCTGGGCGTCGGGGATTTCGCTCATCTGCCATCCCCAAAATCCTTACGTTCCAGCCGTCCACATGAACACGCGAATGGTGGTGACATCGAAATGGTGGCTCGGCGGCGGAGCCGATCTGACGCCGGTACTGTCGAAACGACGCACCCAGGACGACCCGGATTCAATCGCCTTCCATGCTGCCCTGAAGGATGCCTGCGAGGGGCACGCGGTTGCCGACTATGACCGCTACAAGCAGTGGTGCGACGAGTACTTCTACCTGCCGCATCGCGGCGAAATGCGCGGCATCGGCGGGATCTTCTACGATTACCTGACCCCAGACCAGGAACAGGGCGGCTTTGAGGCCGCGCTCGCCTTCACGAAGGACGTCGGCCGCGCCTTCCACAGGGTCTATCCGCAGATCGTGCGGCGCAATTTCTCGACCGAATGGACAGAAGCCACTCGCGACGAACAACTCGTTCGGCGCGGCCAGTACGTGGAGTTCAACCTTCTCTACGATCGCGGCACGATCTTCGGCCTGAAGACAGGCGGCAATGTCGATTCAATTTTGTCTTCCATGCCGCCAATGGTGAAGTGGCCCTGATCGCGCAGTTCCGGCCAGGGCTTCTGCTCGGCATTGCTCTTTCCAAGGAGTAAGTGTTTGTAATTCGTCGCTATTTCGACGCAGGGCTGCCACAGTGCTTTTTTAAGACTTTTAAGTGATGTTTAACCTTGTCGCGAAGTTCGAAGGCCTCCGCAGCTTTGGCCGCAAAGTCGCCATTCACTGCATGCAGGGCTGTAGGGACGGCACCTCGAACGGGCTGCGACGCGTTGAAGACGGGAGCCACCAAAGGGGCGGCTCCAAATGACATGGGACGGTTCGTTTCACCCATGAAGCACATCTACATCTCCATGGCGCTGACGCTGGCGAGCCTGACTTCCGGGCTGTCGCCGGCCCGCGCCGAGAGTTCTCCGGTCGGTGTCTGGATCGACCAGAAGGGGCGCGGCGCCGTCGAGATCAAGGAATGCGGCCGCAACATGCTGTGCGGGCATATCGTCTGGGTCAGCAACGAACGCGAACAGCACGGTTGCGGCCAGCAGTTGCTGGGCGATGTGCGCAGCGTCGGCGGTGGCACCTGGGATCACGGCTGGATCATCGACCCTGACGATCGCCGCAAGTATGACGTTGCCCTTGAGCGGGTCAGCCGGACGAAGCTGAAGGTCACCGGCTACATGGGTTCGAAAATGTTCAGCCAGGACCTGATGTGGAAGCGAGCGCCGGCCAATCTCGAACGCTGCGACCGGATCGACGAAAAGAAAGAAACGATCATCGCAGCGCGGCCCGAGCAGCCGGTATCGATTGGGCCGCAGACGGCGCCGAACCCGGAGCGGAACCCGATCGAGGATCGCTTTGCGGTTGCTGAAATCGAACCGCCGGCCCCTGTCCCCGCAATCCGGCCGCAACGCTACCAGGTTGCCGGGCAGCACCTTTCAGAAGGAGCGCGGGAGGCGATGGAGGTGATGAGCATGCCCGCCGACGCCCGCGCCGATGTCAGCGTAATCGCCCTTCAAACCCCACCCCGCCGTGTGGCCGCGCGCCAGAAGACCTGCAAGGTCCTGGCGCCGTTCGTTGCCCTCTCCTTTCCCTGTGACCGCTAGCGTTCCGGTTCTGACATTTGCTTCCCGGCGCGGCTGGGTTGCGAGCAAATGTCAGAACCATGAGGAACACTAGCAACTCTATGATTCTAGTGTAGCTTTTGCACCTGACGTTTGGCAGCGAACCAAGCCGCAAGTGGGGACC
>JAHJQI010000099.1 GCA_018819265.1 Alphaproteobacteria bacterium | reverse complement strand
CTGCCAACACTTCCTGAAGTCGTGTTGGGCTGTTCTCTCTGCCAACACTTCCTGAAGTCGTGTTGGGCTGTTCTCTCTGCCAACACTTCCTGAAGTCGTGTTGGGCTGTTGAACTCACTTTGCGGGATGGGATCGGACGCCGCTGTAACAGGGGGCACAGGGCATGGGTTTTCTTGAATATTTTTTAAACCGACTCCCGCTCGGCGGCTTTTCCTGGCGATATTCAGCCGGGAGCGGTTAGCGGGTCGTTAATGTTGTTGCCCGGCCGGCAAAAGAAAAGCAGCGAACCGGGAGGGAGGACCCGATCCGCTGCACTTGGCGCACAGGGGGTGGTGGGGGAGCGCCAGTGAAATCTAAACTCACGCCGCTTCTTCGAGTTCCCGCGGATTTCGAATTTTTTTCCGCGCGGCCTCGCGGCGCATCGCAAGCGGGTTGCGCGCGGCGGTCTGATAGGCGCGCCAACAGCTTTCCAGCGATTTCTTCCACTGCGGCAGGCGCGTCGGATCGCTCATTTCGACGACGTCGAAACCGCAGCGCAAAAGATGCAGCGCCTGATCGGGGATGGTGTGACCGGTGGCCAGAATTTCGCCGGTGAACCCGTGTTCGCTCCGCAACACGCGGGCGACCGAAAACCCGCGGCCGTCATTGAATTTGGCAAAGTGGATCGCGATCGACTTGCCGCTCTCACGCGCCGCCTCGACGGCAGCAGCGCGTTCCTCGCGCGTGGCCGTCACGGCCAGTTCAAGGATGCCGTGCATCGGCGGGGCGGCGGGCGAAGCAGATTTCAGATCAACGCGTGCCATAGAGGGCCTCCTTGAAGGGATTGGCGCCAACGCGGGCGTAGGTCGCGAGAAATGTTTCGCCGCCGGTGCGCCGCGCCAGATATGTGTCGACGATGTTTTCGATTGCCGCAGGCAGTTCTTCGGCCGGAAAGCTCGGGCCGAGGATGGTGCCGACCGACGCGTTGTCGGCAGCCGATCCGCCTAGCGTAATCTGGTAGTGCTCGGTGCCCTTCTTATCGACGCCGAGGATGCCGATGTGGCCGGCGTGGTGATGCCCGCAGGCATTGATGCAGCCGGAGATGTTGAGGCGCAACTCGCCGATGTCTTCGGCCCGCTGCGGATCGGCGAAACGTTCGGTGATGGCCTGCGCGATGGGGATCGAGCGGGCGTTGGCGAGGTTGCAGTAGTCAAGGCCGGGGCAGGCGATGATGTCGGTGATGAGATCGGTGTTGCCGCCGGCGAGACCGGCTGACTTCAAGTCCTCGTAGAGGTCGATGAGGTCGGCGCGGGCGACGTGCGGCAGGATCAGGTTCTGCGTGTAGGTGACGCGAACTTCACCGCGACTGTAGCGGTCGGCGGCATCGGCGACACTTTCCATCTCGTCGGCGGTTGCGTCTCCCGGCGGGCGGCCCGGTTCCTTGAACGCGATCGAGACGATGGCGTAGTCGGGATTCTTGTGCGCGACGACGTTGCGGCGGACCCAGCGGTCGAAGTCGGCGTCTTCGCTGCGGGCTTTGGCAAACGCGGCGGCGTCGAGCGGGCGGGCGGCGAGATCCGGGGCGAGGAAGTGAGCGCGGATGCGGTCAATCTCTTCGGCGGGGAGGTCGGCGCCTTCCGCGCGGATGCGCTGCCACTCCTCTTCGACCTGGCGGCGGTACTCATCGACGCCGATGGCGTTGACGAGAATCTTGATGCGGGCCTTATAGATGTTGTCGCGGCGGCCATGCAGATTATACACGCGCAGCATGGCCTCCAGATAGGAGAGCAGGTTCTCTTGCGGCAGGAAGGCTTTCATTTCCTGGGCGACGTAGGGCGTGCGGCCCTGGCCGCCGCCGACGAAGATCCGGAAGCCTTTCGTGGCATTCGGCCCGCCGAGGATGCGGATGCCGATATCGTGGAAGGCGATCGCCGCGCGGTCTTGCAGCGCACCGGTAACGGCGAACTTGAACTTGCGCGGCAGGTAGGTGAATTCAGGATGGTTCGTCGACCACTGCCGCAGGACCTCCGCCCAGATGCGCGGATCCTCGATCTCGTCGGCGGCAGCGCCGGCGAACGGGTCGGAGGTGACGTTGCGAATGCAGTTGCCGCTGGTCTGGATGGCGTGCATGTCGACTTCGGCGAGGGCTTCGAGGATGTCGGGGACGTCGATCAGCTTGATCCAGTTGAACTGGATGTTCTGGCGCGTCGTCCAGTGGCCGAAGCCCTTGTCCCAGCGGCGTGCGATATAACCGAGCTGGCGCAGCTGGCGGCTCGTCATCGCGCCATAGGGGACGGCAATGCGCAGCATGTAGGCGTGGAGCTGGAGGTACAACCCGTTCATCAGGCGCAACGGCTTGAATTCGTCCTCGGTCAATTCACCGGCAAGACGACGCGAGACCTGGGCGCGGAATTCACGGTTGCGGTCCTGCAGGAAGGCACGGTCGAATTCATCGTAGCGGTACATCAGCGAATCTCGATCTCAGTGAGGTCTTTGAATGTCTGGCGGTGCGCGGCGCGGATCTTTTCGCGGACCGATTTCGGCGCGGGCTTGCCGCCCGAGAGATCGACGTCCATGGCGTAGACGGCGACGACGTGGCTTGCCGCAACTGCCGTCCCGGCGATTTTCTCCAACGCCTCGAGGTCGTGCCCGGAGTTTGCGACGCGGGCAGCAGTCAGGTCGCTCGTCCAGTTCCCGGATTGACCCAGATAGACAACGATGCCGTCCTCGAGACGGTTGGCGGTGATGACGTTAGGCATAGGCCAACTCCCGTTCGCGGATTTCGGTGACAGCTTGATCCAGGACGTCGAGCCGGCCCGCGACCGGCAGGCCGGCGACGCGGCCGACCAGGATAATTGCCGGGCTCTTGAGCGCTAGCGCTTCGGGGCGTTCGGCGAGGTCGCGGATAGTGGCGCGCACGCGGCGCTCGGCGCTGCGGGAAACATTCTCGATGGCGAGCACGGGAGTGCGCGCATCCCATCCGGCACCGATGAGCGTCGTTCCGAGGGCGCCCGACGACTTGACTCCCATGTAGACGGCGATGGTGTGCTGGCCGTCGTTCAAGGCTTCGAGGTCGATGTGCGTAAACTCGGGCAGGCCGCTACCCGGTCCGGCGCCGGACAGGAACGTCACCGTCCGGGACAACAGGCGGTGGGTCAGCGGCACCTGGGTCGAGGCTGCGGCGGCAATGGCTGCAGTGATGCCGGGGATGACTTCGACAGCCAGGCCGGCATCGCGCAGGGCTGCGAGTTCCTCGCCGCCGCGGCCGAAGACGAAGGGGTCGCCGCCCTTCAAGCGGACGATGGTCCTGCCGCCGAAGGCATGGGCCAGGATCAGTTCGTGGATGTCGCGTTGCTTCCAGCCCGGCCGGCCGCCGCGCTTGCCGACATGGATGCGGCGCACGCGGGGAAGGGCGAGTTCGAGAACGGCCGGATCGACGAGATCGTCATAAAGAATGACGTCGGCGGTCTGGATGGCGCGAAGGCCCTTCAAGGTCAGCAGTTCGGGATCGCCTGGGCCTGCACCGACCAGAATTACGCGGGCGGGGGGCGTCGCGAAGCGGGGCTCTTCGACTTCGGGCTCATCGTGAAAGTGAGGTTCGATGGTCATCGCGTCAGCTCGCGGCTTGGAGTTCGGTGCGGCTGTCGTTGCCGGCAACCAGGATCGAGTCGGCTTCGAGCCGGACCACGAGGCCGTCGATGGCGCGGTCGGTCAAAAGCTGGCAGGACAGGCGGGAAGAGTCGTCGGCGCCGGGAATCTCGTCGAGCTTGTCCATCTCCTCGTCGCGGGCGGGAATGACCCGATCGGTCCAATCGTCGGGCAAGCGAACGTGGCAGGTGGCGCAGGCACAGGCGCCGCCGCACTCGGCCTTGATCGGCAGCCCGTAATCGCGGATCACCTCCATGACGCGGTAGCCCTCGGGGGCCTCGAGGGTATGGCGCGTGCCGTCGGGCAATTCGACGTGGATTTCGATGGTCGTCATCTCGGGTGGTGGCTCCATGCGCGGACACTGCGTCCGCCGGCATCCGTGAACTCTTGTGGAGTCATAGATAGCGAAATAATCTTCCATATTCTAGATTGCAGAAGTTTATAAGTAGAATAATTTTCTAATTGCCGTGTATTGTTGAATTTTTTTTGTGTAACTGCGCCATCGTAGAGATTTTGGCCTGCCAAAGGGGTTGGTCGTGGAAGGGCGTTCCGGCAGGCGTGAGGTCTGCGGGTTGCCTCGTCATCGAGACGGCGGCGCTATAGTGCAAGCTTGATCAGGAAGGCGACGACGGCCAGGGCGGAAACGCTTGCGGCCCAAATGGCGACGAACCATGCGAGCCGACGGAGAACCGGTCGCGGAGTGTTGCCGGCGTTCGCCTGCCTGCGATTTCCGGCGGGCGCTGTGTCGGGCATCAGTGATAGCCGTCGCCTTCGCGGACTTTGCCGCGGAATACCCAATAGGAATAGGCCGTGTAGGCGAGGATCAAGGGGATCAGGACTGAAGCGCCGTAAAGCAGGAACATCAGGCTCGAGTCGGGGGCGGCTGCATCCCAGATGGTGATCGAGTGGGGAACGATGTAGGGATAGAAGCCGATGCCGAGCCCGACGAAGCACAACACGAACAGCGCCAGTGCCGAGAGGAATGGCTGCAGTTCGTGGCGGTGCTTGAGGCCGCTGTAGAGTGAATAGGCGGAGGCCGCGACGAGGAGCGGGACCGGCGCCGAATAGATGATTGCCGGGAAGGCAAACCAGCGCTGCATGAAGACTTCATCGAGGAACGGCGTCCACAGGCTGACGATGCCGATCATGACCACCGTGCCGAAAGCTGTCGTCCAGGCCCAGCCGTAGGCCTGCTGCTGCAATCCGCCTTCGGTCTTGTAGATCAGCCATGTTGCGCCGAGCAGCGCGTAGCCGATGACGACGGCAAATCCCGTGACGATGCTGAACGGCGTCAGCCAGTCCCACCAGCCGCCGGCATAGCCGCGATTGGCGACCTCGATACCCTGGACGAGTGCGCCAAGGGTGATGCCCTGGGCGAAGGCGGCCGTCAGAGAGCCGAGTGCGAACGACCAGTCCCAGACCCATTGGCGATGTTTCGATTTCCAGCGGAACTCGAAGGCGACGCCGCGGAAGATCAGGCCGAGCAGCATGGCGATGATCGGGGCGTATAGCGCCGGCATGATGACGGCATAGGCGAGGGGGAAGACGGCGAACAGACCGCCTCCGCCGGGAACCAGCCAGGTCTCGTTGCCGTCCCACACGGGGGCGACGGTGTTCATGGCGACGTCGCGCTGTCCGCTCGTGCGCATGAACGGGAAAAGGATGCCGAGACCGAGGTCGAAGCCGTCGAGGATGACATAGGCGAGCACGGCGAAAGCGATGAGGCCGGCCCAGATGAAAGCGAGATCGAGTTCCATTTTTCGCGGGCTCCTTATTCGCCGGACTGGCGGGCTTCGCCTGGATAGCGCAGCGGTGGCGTCGGCGTGATGCCGGCCGACCGTGTCGGCTGGTGCTCCGGCATGCCAGGCTCGCCTGCTTCAGGGGGCTTGCCCATCAGGCGGAACAGGTAATAGACGCCGGCGCCGAAGACGACGAAGTAGACGACGATGAATGCCAGAAGCGAGATCGTGACGGCGGGCACATCGATCGGGGACGCCGAATCGATCGTCTTCAAGAGGCCGTAAACAGTATAGGGCTGGCGGCCCATCTCGGTGGTGATCCAGCCTGCAATGACGGCGACGAATCCCATCGGTCCCATTACGATTGCGGCGCGATGCAGGAGCCCTGGATCGTAGAGCCGGCCCCTGAAGCGTGCGACGAGCGACCATGCGCCGAGCGCGACCATCGCCAGGCCGATGCCGACCATGACGCGGAAGCTCCAGAAGATGGCCGGCGCGTAGGGCCGTTCGTCCTTCGGCCAGGCTTTCAAGCCCTTGACTTCGCCGTCCCAGTGGTGGGTCAGGATATAGCTGCCGAGGCCGGGAATCTCGATGGCGTAGTCGGTCCTTTCAGTTTCCATGTTGGGCATCCCGAAGAGGATGAGTGGCGCGCCTTTCTGCGTTTCGAAATGGCCTTCCATGGCGGCGATCTTGGCTGGCTGGTGTTCGAGGGTGTTGAGACCGTGCATGTCGCCGGCGATGACCTGGATCGGGGCGACGATAACGGCCATCCACATGGCCATCGAGAACATCAGATGGGCACTGTCGTTGCGGGAATCGCGCAGGATGTGCCAGGCGCCGACGGCGCCAACGACGAAGGCGGTCGTCAGGTAGGCGGCAAGCACCATGTGGACGAGACGGTAGGGGAACGACGGATTGAAGACGATCTCGAACCAGTTGGCGGGTACGAACTGGCCGACCTCGTTGATGGCGTAGCCGGCGGGTGTCTGCATCCAGCTGTTCACCGACAGGATCCAGAAGGCGGAAAAGAACGTGCCGAACGCCACGAGCAGCGTCGCCAGGAAGTGCAGCCCCTTGCCGACGCGATCCATGCCGAACAGCATGACGCCGAGAAAGCCCGCTTCCAGGAAAAACGCCGATAGGACTTCGTAGCCCATCAAGGGGCCGAGGATGGGACCGGTCTTGTCGGAGAAGACGGACCAGTTGGTGCCGAACTGGTAGCTCATGACGATGCCGGAGACGACGCCCATGGCGAAGGTCACCGCGAAGATCTTGATCCAGTAGCGGAAGGTGTCGATGTAGACCTGCCGGCCGGTGATCAGCCAAAGTCCCTCGAGAACGGCGAGGTAAGAAGCAAGACCGATGGTGAAAGCGGGGAAGATGATGTGGAAGGAGACCGTGAACGCGAACTGGATGCGGGCCAGATCGATGGCGAGTGGCATGTCCATTTGGCGTCGGCTCCGTTGCGGGGTTTCCGGTCGTGGCGAGGCTTGAGCATCATCCGACCATACGCGATCGCTTTTCGCGATCGGATGGTCGGATAAAGATGCTCTAGCATTATGATTCTAGAGCAACTTTATCCGATCCACGAATCGCCTTCGGCGATTCCGTCAGATCGGATGTTGCTCCAGGGGCATCAGAGCAGCCCAAGCGCTGCTACACAAGGTCTGGCAGCGAATTCGATCTGTTCCATTCGATCAGCGGCAGCAAGTCGCTGAAGGTCGGTGTGCCGGCTCTTTCAAGACATTAGAATACGACCATCCTGCCGGTGACACGCCCGCAACGGCGGCTTGCAGGCGGCCGGGGGGAGAAGGGGGCCGGCTGTCAATTGCCGCTGATTGGTGTTAAGGCACGCGGTCCCGAGCCCCCATCTCGAATCTGGCGGCCCTCAACGACGAACTGGCCATCGGTGCCCTGTGACAGATGCTTCCAAATTCGATGTCGCCGTCATCGGCGGCGGACCGGCCGGGCTGATGGCCGCGGAAGTTGTTTCGCGCAGCGAAGCGGGCCTGCGAGTCACTGTCTACGAGCGGATGCCCTCGGTCGGGCGCAAGTTCCTGATGGCCGGGCGGGGCGGGCTCAATCTTACGCATGGCGAAGACCTCGCGACGTTCATGGGGCGGTACGGTTGCCGCCAAGGGGTGCTGGCGCCAATCATCGAAGCGTTTGCGCCCAATGCGGCGCGCGCGTGGTGCGAGGAGCTTGGGCAGGAAACTTTCATCGGCACGAGCGGGCGGGTGTTTCCACGTTCGATGAAGGCGTCGCCGCTGCTCAGGGCGTGGTTGAACCGGCTCGGCTCGCAGGACGTCGCGTTCAAGGTGCGGCATCGCTGGCTCGGGTGGGACGACGAGCGGCGGCTTCGGTTCGAGACGCCGGAAGGCAATATGGCCGTTCGTGCCGATGCAACCATCCTGGCGCTGGGCGGCGGCAGCTGGGGCCGTCTTGGCTCGGATGGACGCTGGGTTGAAATCCTGCGCGTGGCCGATGTCGGGGTGGCGCCGCTGAGAGCTGCCAACTGCGGCGTGCTGGTCAACTGGTCGCAGCGTTTCCGGGACCGTTTCCAGGGGCAGCCGTTGAAGCGGATCGCATTGCGCGTCGGGGAAGCCGGCGTGCGCGGAGAAGCGCTGGTCACAGCGGGCGGTCTAGAAGGCGGAGCGGTTTATGCTTTGTCTGCACAATTGCGCGATGCAACGGACGCGGCGGGCGCTGGCCATCTATCCATCGATCTGCGGCCCGATATCGAACGCGATGCACTCCTTCAGCGACTGGACGTGCCGCGTGCAAAGAAGTCGTTGTCGACGTTCCTGCGCAAGGCGGCACAATTGTCCCCCGTTGCGATCGGCCTGCTGCAGGAGGCGGCATTGAGGATGCGGCAGCGACCCGGCGATCTCACGGCCGCGGAACTCGCATCCCTGATCAAGGATGTGCCGGTTGCGGTGAGCGGAATGGCGCCGATCGAGCGCGCGATTTCGACGGCTGGCGGCGTCGCTTTCGACGAGGTCGGTCGGGACCTCATGATTGCCAAACGGCCTGGCGTGTTCGTTGCCGGCGAGATGCTCGACTGGGACGCGCCGACCGGCGGTTATCTTTTGCAGGCATCTTTTGCGACCGGTGCGGCTGCGGGTCGCGGCGCGCTCGACTGGCTTGCCGCCCAGCGGCTCAATTGAGAGGGACGTTCAACTGCAAACGGCTCTTGATGCCGGGAGGCTCGGTCTTGCCTAGCCCGTCGACATCGGTCGTTGCCTGCAGCTTGTAGTCGCTGTCACGCGACAGGCTGACACCGACGCCGACCGTGTCGACGGGAACCGGTGTCGTTTGCGCAGCCTCCTGCCGGTCCAGTCCGATCGACGTCGAGAAGTTCACGAACGGTTCAAGGACTTCGCCGTCCTCAAGCCGGAAGGGTCGGCGAAGCTCCTGGCGGAATTCCAGCCGCGTCGATTCGGACTGGGTGGCTTCGCCCTCGATGCCGTATCCGTACTGGCCGATGGCGGGCTGGCTGTCCTCTATCGAATCGGTGGTCGTCGTTTCCGCGACAATGGCGGCTTGCGGCAGAAGCGTCCATTTGCTGATCGCCAGGCGAACTTGCAGTTCGGCGCGATTGATCTCGCGTTTGTGCTGGTCGTGATTGTCAAGTTCGGTGCCGATGCCGAACTTCAGCCCATCGCCGAGCCTGACGGCGGCACCGACGGCGCTATTGATCCCCTGCACGGCAGTCTCGTCGCCCAAACCTTTGACGTCGGCCTTGCTCCAGATCTCGAGCGGATCGGTTGAAGCCGGCGGTGGCTTGGGAAGCGTAAGGCCGACGGGGGCGAGCCGCTTTGCATCTTCGATCTTCTGCTGGTCGAGGTTCTTGAAATATGATTCCCATTGGCCGACGCTCGTCTGGATCGTCGCATCATCGCCGTTCGGCTTGACCGTCAGCGGGGCGATGCCGACGGGTGGTTGTGCATCGGCGGCATGCGCAAGCGGTGCAATCGCAACAGCTGCCATGCCCGCGCAGCAAATCGCCAAACTAGCGCAATGCCCGCCTCCGCCAACGCCAGCGCGCCGCCGTCCGATAATCCTGCCCATGATCATAAGCCCTTGTTTTCGTGAGCCGGATGTGTGGCTCACGAGTTGGCCGGTTTTGCGGCCATCGGGTTCGGCGGGGTTGGCGATCAATCGCAATGGGGCAGTTTCGAAAGCCCAATACGCTTAGGTCGCCGCGGCGGGCACGTGCCATCTTGATGTCGAATACTTTGCAGGATAGGTCACAATGATAGTAGCTCGGGCATGGTTGCCAAGATGCTGCAATCAGGAAATGCCGTAAGGGTTGCCACATGTCGCTCAAGGTCCGCATCATCCCATGCCTCGACGTCAAGGACGGCCGCGTCGTGAAAGGCGTCAATTTCGTCGATCTCATCGATGCCGGCGATCCGGTTGAAGCCGCGGCCGCCTATGATGCGGCCGGCGCCGACGAACTTTGCTTCCTCGACATCACGGCGAGCCACGAGGACCGCGACACGATCTTCCATATCGTCGAGGAAACGGCGGAACGCTGCTTCATGCCGCTGACGGTGGGCGGTGGCGTGCGTACGGTCGAGGATGTCCGCAAACTGCTGGAAGCCGGCGCCGACAAGGTTTCGATCAACACGGCGGCGGTCAATCGCCGGGCCTTCGTCGCGGAAGCCGCGGAAAAGTTCGGGGCGCAGTGCATCGTCGTGGCGATCGATGCGAAAAAGGTGTCGGGCCCGGGCGAGCCTGATAAATGGGAGATCTTCACCCACGGCGGGCGCAAGCCGACGGGGCTCGATGCGGTCGAATACGCGAAAGAGGTGGTGGCGCTGGGCGCTGGAGAAATTCTGCTCACCTCGATGGATCGCGATGGAACCAAGGCAGGCTTCGATCTCGAACTGACACGGGCGATCTCGGATGCGGTGCCGGTGCCGGTCATTGCCTCAGGCGGCGTCGGTAATCTCGATCACTTGGTCGACGGCGTCCGCGACGGGCACGCCAGCGCGGTGCTGGCGGCGTCGATTTTCCACTTCGGCACGCATACGATCGGTGACGCAAAACGGCATATGGCGAATGCTGGACTTGCCATGCGCATGGACGGCGTCAAGTCGACGCGGCCGTGAAGCGGGGCAGATGGCCGCGGTGTCATTGCGGCGTAATACTGCAGTGCAGCGCTTGAATCATCTGGAACATACCCCGCCAGGGTACTGTTGGCTGATATATGAGAAGACGCCGGTGCCTATTTCCGGGGGGGCGGCGTTTTATCTTCCATCGGGCAGTAGTCGCGGATCGGACAGCGCCAGCATTCGGGCTTGCGGGCCTTGCAGAGATAGCGCCCGTGCAGGATCAGCCAGTGGTGGGCGGGCACGCCGTACTCATCAGGCACGATCGCCATGAGATCGCGCTCGACCTCTTCGGGCGTGCTGCCGTTGGAAAAGCCGAGGCGGTGGGCGATGCGGAAGACGTGGGTGTCGACCGCCATGGAAGGCTGGCCAAACCAGACGTTGAGCACGACGTTCGCGGTCTTGCGGCCGACCCCCGGCAGGCTTTCGAGGGCGGCTCTATCGTCAGGGACTTCGCCGCCGTAATCGGCGATCAGCTTTTGCGACAGCGCGACGACGTTTTTCGCCTTGTTGCGAAAGAGGCCGATGGTCTTGATGAGGTCGCGGACCTTGTCTTCGCCGAGGGCCACCATCTTTTCGGGCGTATCGGCGAGCGCGAACAGGTGGCGGGTGGCCTTGTTGACGCCAGCGTCGGTGGCCTGGGCCGACAACACCACGGCGACGAGGAGGGTGTAGGCATCCTTATGCTCGAGTTCGCCCTTCGGCTCGGGTTCGATTTCGGCGAACCGCCTGAAAATCGCCTCCACCGTTTCTGTCGCGACCGACGGTCGTCGGCGTCCGCGCGTTCTGACCGGTTTTGCAGCGGACTTCCGGGCAGGCTTTTTTCCTGCCGCCCTTGCGGGGCCCGGCTTCGATACCGATTTTGGTGACAGGGCGTGCGGTTTGGCGACCGTCGACTTATCGCGCTTCGTCTTTGTTGCAGGCCCCTTGGATTTGTCGTCTTTGTCGGCTTTCATTGGTGCTCGGCTTCCGGCTTCGTCGGTGCGTGTCCACACCTCCCGAAGTCGTGTGGCGTGGCGTGATCGCAAAAAGGGTGTGATAGGCTGGCAGGAACTATGGACGACGCACAACAACAAGCGCAAACGGCGCAGACGTTCAATGCAATTCTGACGCCGCACAGGTCGCTGAGCCCTTTCGGGTTCGTGGTCTTGATGTCGCTCGTGTCGCTGGTCAGCTTTACGGTCGGGTTCTACTTTCTCTTGCTCGGGGCGTGGCCGGTGTTCGGGTTCTTCGGACTCGACGTGCTGCTCATCTATTTCGCATTCAAGCTCAACTACCGGGCGGGACTGGCGTACGAGAAGGTCGAGTTGTCGCCTGGCCTGTTGCGGCTGACCCAAGTCGATCCGCGGGGGCGCCAGAACAATTTCGATTTCAATCCCTACTGGGTGCGAGTTGGCCTCAGTGAAGAGCATGACGGGCGCACGATCATGTGGCTCGCCTCGCACGGGCGCGAGATGGTGTTCGGGCATTTTCTCACCGACGACGAGCGGCGCGAGTTCGTCGATGCCCTAAAGGCGGCTTTGACGTCGGCGCGCACGGTTGCCGGATAGGCCGCGCGGTCTGACAAACGCGGCGCCGCACGCTTCAGGTTGAGCAAGAAACGGGTCGCCTGATCGCCGCATCGCTGCGAAAGTGCCGCTCGGCAGTGGGCGGGGAGTGCGTGGGAAGCGGCATGAGCGAAATCACAGAAATGACAGGAACCGCTAGCGCTCGGAACGAAGCCGGGGCGCTGCGGCGCGGCGAGGACTACGAAGTCGTCCGCAGAGCGATAGGTTTTCTGCGTTCGCGCGCCGCGGGACGGCTTGAGCCTCCGTCGCTAGAAGATCTCGCCCGGCATCTCGAAATGTCACCGGCGCATTGCCAGCGGCTGTTCAAGCGCTGGTGCGGGCTGTCGCCCAAGGATTTTTGTGCGGCAATCGCGATCGACCGCGCTCGCAGGCTGCTACAGGGCAACGCCAGCGTGCTTGAGGCGGCGCACTCCTCGGGGCTGTCAGGAGGAGGCCGGCTGCACGATCTCTTCGTGACGCACGAGGCCATGACGCCGGGCGATTTCAAGCGAGGCGGGGCCGGGCTTTTGATGCGCTGGGGGGAGCACCGGACACCGTTCGGACGCGCGGTGGCCGTGGCAACGGCGCGCGGGCTCGCCGGGCTCGCGTTCGTCGACGAAGACAAGGGCCAGAGCGCGGCCGATGCTCTCGGCGATCTTTGCCGGCGCTGGCCCAATGCGGAACTTGGCGAAGCCCCCGAGGTGACGCAGCCTTACATCGACTTGATCTTCGATGCCTCGCGCTGGTCACATTCGCAACCGGTACGCCTCGTGATGATCGGCACGCAGTGGGACGTCAAGGTGTGGGAAGCGCTGCTGACGATCCCGATCGGCCACGCCGTCAGCTACCGCGATATCGCCAGGCGCGTTTGCAGCGAACGGGCGGCGCGCGCGGTCGGGGCCTCGGTCGGCCGCAATCCGCTGTCGTTCGTGGTGCCGTGCCATCGGGTGCTGCGCGCCGACGGAGGGCTCGGCGGGTACCACTGGGGCATCACCCGGAAGCTGGCGCTTATCGGCTGGGAGGCCGGCCGGCTGGCGGGCGGGGCCGGCGAGTAGGCGCGGCGGGTTTTCGCTTAAAGGGTCGTTGGCACGACTTACGGTTCACAGCCAGGGACGGTTCTCGGCGGCTTTCGTCTCGTAGGCGTCGATCTTGTCGGTCTTCTCAAGGGTGAGGCCGATGTTGTCGAGGCCGTTCATCAGGCAGTGCTTGCGGAAGGGATCGATGTCGAAGGTGATGACGCCGCCATCGGGACCGCGAATTTCCTGCGCGTCCAGATCGATCGTGAGGGTGGCGTTGGCGCCGCGCTGGGCGTCGTCCATCAGCTTGTCGACGTCGGCCTGCGGTAGCCGGATGGGCAGGATGCCGTTCTGGAAGCAGTTATTATAGAATATGTCGGCGAAGTCGGGGGCGATGACGCAGCGGATGCCGAAGTCGAGCAGCGCCCATGGAGCGTGCTCGCGCGAGGAACCGCAGCCGAAGTTGTCGCCGGCAACCAGGATCTGGGCCTTGCGATAGGCGGGCTTGTTGAGGACGAAGTCGGGGTTCTCCGTGCCATCCTGATCGTAGCGCATTTCGAAGAACAGAGATTTGCCGAGGCCGGAGCGCAGGATCGTTTTCAGAAACTGCTTCGGGATAATCATGTCGGTATCGACGTTGCGGATCGGCAGCGGGGCGGCGACACCGGTCAGGGTGGTGAACTTTTCCATGTTTTTCTCCCGGTGAGGCAACCCGTTTCCTGGGGTGCCGGTGTGTCATCAAACTCGCAACCCGTCGGAGAGAGCGCGGAAATAGCCTTCGGCCGCATAGAGATCATCGATGCGAAGCCGGTCGGCGTCCGGCCGCTGACGGGCCAGTCCGCTAAGCGCCCCGCGGTCGAGGGATTCGAGACGCCTTTTAACGCCAGCAAGGCGGCGTCCGTCAAGGCGGTGCTCGAGGACGTCGACCATTGTTGCGACGTAGCCATGGATGCGGCCGAGTTCACGGCTGGCGGAACGGCGCGCGGCGGTGACTGACGGGGCGGGTCCGCCTGCCTCAATCGCGGAAAGTGCATCGGCGGCGCGGGCCAGCGTGTCGGCAATGGCTTCGGCATAATCGGCAATGCGCAGGCGCCGCTCGGGCTCGATGTCCGACAGCGCGTCGATCCAGCGGTGGATGACCTCGGCCAGGCTCAGGAGTTTTCGTGCAAGCTCCGCCCATCGCATCGCGACGCATCCCGCCAATTCAATGTCCGGCGGGAAAGTCTAACCAGCGACGGACGGCCGGGGATAAGCCATCGGGCGAGGATGTGCGGGCCAGTACTGGCAGGCGAGGACTGGCGGGTGAGTCCTGGAGGGTGAGTCCTGGTGTCTCAGCGTACAGAGGGGTCGGCAAAGCAGCGGCGCATGTACTCGCAGCGGTGGGAGCCGCCCAGGTGCATCATATCCCCCTTGGCCGGGGCGATGAACCCGCAGACCTCGTTGAGACCGTCCTCGGAAAGCCAGCCATAGCGGCGGCCGCGCTGGACGGCGAAGCAGTCGGCAGTCTCCTCGTCGGGTCCGCGGAACTGATGGCCGCATTCGTGGGCGTAAATCCACTTCTTGACCGGTGTCGAAACACGCGCCAGCAGTTTCGGGTTCATGATCAGAAAGCCGGGGTAGGCTGCACCGTAGTCGTCGAGGTTCGGGTCGAGGACGGTCGGGCGCTGGCCGCAGAGCTGGGTGTCGCCGTCAAGCTTGAGGCCGCCGGCCGGCAGGATCCGGGCATCGCCGCCGACGTAGGCGACGTACTCTTCCGGGCTAGGCGGATTATCGGCGGCGGCCGGCCAGACGCCGCTAGAAATGACAAGGGCGAAGCCGATGGCCATGACGGCCAGTCGCGCTGGAAGCTCTGTGAATCGCATTCTTGCCCCTGATTTCCCTGCCCCTAATGTCCATGCGGCCAATTCGGCTGAGAGATGCCGCATGAAGATGTGCGAACGGCTGCATGCTGGCCCGAAAAGCTCTCCGATTCAAGCCTCGGGGGCCGGGAAGGATAAGATACCCCCGGCCTGCGGCGCCAGCTCGCCCCGAGAATCAGCGGATTTCGACCGAGGCTGAACGATATCAAGCTCCGCGTCACGTCCGTACGGCGACGAAGATCGACTCGCGAAGCGTCAGCTGAGGCTGGCCGTCCACGTCTCGGGGCTTGAGAAACGCCGAAAGACGGGACGGTGCGGCGAGGATGTCGCGCAGCCTGTTAACGGTTTCTTGCGAGCAGTGCATTCGCTCGACCCATGGTTGAAACGCCATCTCCTTTTCCATCATCTCCTCGGCACGCAATTCGAAGCCTTGACGCTCGAGGCTGGCTCGCCACTCGGTCGCGCTCAAGGCGCGCGCGTGACTTGGGTCGCGCAGGCGCTCGAAGTCGTTATAGGACTGCGCCTCGACAATTTCCTCGCTCTCGGAGAGGCCAGGGACAGTTCGCGCATCCGGGGTGATATTATCGACAACGGCGATGAGGCCGCCCTTCTTCAGGACGCGGCAGGCAGCGGCGAGGAACTGCTCGATATCGGCGAAGTGGTGGGCGGCCAGCCGGCACGTGACGAGGTCGAAGCTTTCGGGCTCGAAGGCAAGGGCGTGGGCCTCGGCAGTCGTCGTCGAGACATTCGAAAGCAGGCGTTCGTCTGCCAGGGTACGCGTCTCGGTGAGCATTTCCTGCGTGATGTCGCTGGCCACGACATGCGCGACGAGGGGAGCAAAAATCGCGGCGGTGTGACCGGCGCCGGTTGCGACGTCAAGCACGCGCCAATCGGATTGCGGCGCGACCACTTCGACGAGGCGGGACAGGCTGGCGCCGCTGCGGTGGACTTCGCATTCCGCATAGGCGCGCGCGGATGGCCCGAATTGCTGTTCGACGAGAGACTTCGGCATCGGCTGGTCCTGTTGGAGAACCGCGCGTCAAATGCGAAACGCAGGGGGCAGTGCGGGTGTCGCTGCCCGATCTGCGGGCCTTACTTCGTTTCGTCAGGCGCGCGGTGATAGATGTCGTCGGCGCGGATGATGTCGTCCTCGCCAAGGTAGGTGCCGATCTGGACCTCGATCAATTCGATCGGGACCTTGCCTGGGTTCTCGAGGCGGTGCCACTCGGTGGCGAAAATATAGACGCTCTCGTTTTCGCGCACGAGTTTTTCCACATCGCCTATGACGACCCTGGCGGTGCCTTTGACGACGATCCAATGTTCGGAGCGGTGGTGATGCATCTGCATGGACAGCCGTGCCCCGGGCTTGACGTGCAGGAGTTTCACCTGGAACCGCTCGCCGTAGGCAAGCTGCTCGAAATAGCCCCAGGGCCGGTGATTTCGCAAATGCTGCTCGTGCTGGCGGCCGTTGCCCGATTTCAGGCGCTGGACGATTTTGCTGACGTCCTGGGCGCGACTCTTGTGGGAAACGAGCAAGGCGTCGGGGGTCTCGACGATGATCATGTTGTCGAGGCCGATGGTGGAGACCAGGCTACGCGTCGAATAAACGTAGGTGTTGGTCGTATCCTCAAACACGACCTGATCGGCCTCGGCGGCTTTTCCGGCTGCAACGTTACCCTGCATGTCAGGCGTGCCGAGATCGGAGAGGGACGACCACGAGCCGACATCGCTCCAGCCCAAGTCAACGGGAAGGACGGCGGCCTTGGATGTCTTTTCCATAATGGCGTAGTCGATCGAAAGAGCGGGGCAGGCGGCAAAGTTCGATTCCTCAAGGCGCAGGAACTCGAGGTCGGGCTTGGCGGCGAGAAGTGCTTTCTTGGCCGAGGCCAGCATTTTGGGCTGCAGGCGCTCCATCTCGGCGAGGAAGGTTGCAGCGTGCAACACGAAGATGCCGCTGTTCCAGAAGTATCCGCCGTCGGCGAGGTAGGTTTCGGCCGTCGCCGCGTCGGGTTTTTCAGCAAATCGTTCGACGCTGAATGCGGCCTTCTCGAAGCCGGGGACGGGTGCGCCTTTGAGGATGTAGCCATAGCCGGTGTGCGGGCTGTCCGGGGCGATGCCGAAGAGCATCAAGCGGCCGCCGGCTGCAACTTCTGCTGCGGTTCTGACGGCAGCGCGAAAACCGTCTTCGTCACGGATGACATGATCGCTCGGCATGACGACGAGGACCGCCTCGGGGTCTTCCTGAATGGCGGCGACGGCGGCGACGGCGATGGCGGGCGCGGTGTTGCGGGCGACCGGCTCGAGAATGATCGCGGCGGTTTCCACCCCCATGTTCTTGGCTGAATCGGAGACAAGGAAGCGATGGTCGTTATTGGCCAGAATGACCGGGGCTCCGTAGCCGTCGCGTTGCGGCAGCCGTTGCAGCGTCGCTTCAAGCAGGCTGCGCGTGTCGTTGCTGTCCAGTTTCAGGAACTGTTTTGGATAGAGCGACCGTGACAGCGGCCACAGACGGGTGCCAGCGCCTCCCGAAAGGATGATGGGCGTGATGGTCATGGTCTCTACCTCTTGGGTGCTGCGTCTGCGGGGTCAATCAATGCGCGTTCGGCAATGCAATCATGTCATGAAGTTCGGTGCGTTGCTTCTTGGTCAACATTCAGCAAGCTGTTGTTGAGCAGGAAACGAGTGCCAAACCGAATTCCTGCGGGAAGTCCGAAAGTCCTTAAACGAATCACTTCGATCCCTTGAGACGGTGATAAGTCGCAGACGCGGCCACAGCAATGGCGCGACGGTGCCACTCGGCCCGAATTTCCCACGAGGGTTCGCAGTCGTGCACGGCTTTGCCGTGCGGGGCCAGAATATCGATGGTCGCATGTCGAAGTGGGTCAGTCGGTACCAGCGCAGGGTTGAATTCGACACCCAAAGCGGATTGAGCGGTCGTGGATGGCCGGATTCGACCGCCGCGCCACCGCTTTGGATTTCGTACGCTATCGGGAGTTGCAGGAAGCCAGCAGGAGCCGGATCGGGCGTTGTCGGGCGGTTTGCGTGTCACGAACACGCCCGTGTTTGCGTATTGGCGCGCCCGCCGATCGCTGATAGGTTTGCGCGCAATCATGCTCCCGCCCGCCTGCTGGCGGTGCACTGAACATGGCCCCGTAGCTCAGCAGGATAGAGCATCAGATTCCTAATCTGAGGGTCGCGCGTTCGAATCGCGCCGGGGTCACCAATTAGTCAATGATTTAACCGGTGTCTCACTGGCTCTTCGCTGAATGTGGGGGGCACGGTCTATTTTTCGGTCGAATTGAGACATTTGGTTGTCAGGGTTTCGGTCGGGTTTTCATTGTCAAGGCCGATCATGCGCACAGCGCCCGGACGCGGCGGCGGTAGTTCTCGACTGTGTTCATGCAAGGCAGCCGCCATCTTTGTCGGCGTGCTCCTCGATCGCTGCTGCTACGCCTTCGCTACGATATTGGCGCCCGAGTGTTTCGTACCGGATCGGCGTCTTTCGCAGTCGACGGTCGTCCGCGCGAGAAAGGGCGGAAGTTGCCGCAGCGATTGACACGCGCGACGGACCGTAAAAAACCGAAATCATTGCGCACGTCGCGGAGTTTTCGGCAGGTCGTTGATCATCACCAACCATCGACATTTACATCTACACATCTTTAAATTGAATTAAAGAATCTACACAATCTATTGTTGTTACTCACACTTTTTATTCGACAGGCAAGTCTGGCTTGCGGCATTCTCCCAAGATGCGCGCTCCCAGTTCCGGCCAAGGCATTACTACTCTGTGATTATCGAAGACCAGAATTTGCAGACAATCGAGCGATGCGAAAGTCGAAGCGCTACGCTATCCGGCAAGCATTGGTCATTAGATCGACTGCCGGAAAGCAACTCGGCGAGCGCGTCGTTGGACCGTGCAACGGGATACGGGCTATTGGCCTATGACACCACGAACATCGGTGATGATATTCAATCTTTGGCAGCTCTCCAGTTCATGGATCGTGTTGATCTACTGGTCAACCGCGATTCCATCGGCGACCAAGATGCATTTCCGAATTTGCCGGAAGCGTCGGTAACGCTGCTCTTGAATGGCTGGTTCATGGGGCGACGTTCTTGGCCCCCAGCGCCTTGCATTCGACCGATCTTCACGAGCAGTTTCCGCAAGGGTCCGCGAGGCATTGCTTTGCACCCTTCGTTAAGGATTGGTCCAGATTTCCACTAATCCGTACCCCTCAGCCATCGCCCTTTCGAGGCTCCAGGCCAAGACCATTGCAGACACTGATCTGGTGCTGGCCTCATGCGTTCAAAACGAGGCGCTAAGGCTCCCGTGGTTTCTGACTTATTACCGGCGTCTCGGTATCGATCGATTTCTTATAGTCGACCATGAGTCGCGTGATGCGACCGCAAGTTTCCTCGATAGCCAGGAAGACGTTTTGCGTTTTTGCGCTTCTGGAAGCTACAGCGATAGTATGCACGGGATAGATTGGACCAATAGCGTTACCTCAACGTATTCTCCGAACTGCTGGGTGCTGACTGTCGATGCAGACGAATTCCTCGTCTATCCCAACTGCGAAGAGGCGCAGATTGGGGCGCTGGCGAGTTACCTCGAATCCCGGTCGGCAACAGCAATGCGCGCGCCCCTGCTGGACATGTACCACGACGGCGCTCTAAGAGATGTGCGTTATGAAGCCGGCGACGATATTCTTGCAGCATTTCCGTACTTTGATCACGCTGGATACGAAACAGAAATTCACGAGAATTTCCGATATATCGTCCGGGGAGGGCCAAGGCAGCGGGTATTTTGGGATAATGCGGAGCTGCCATATCCGCCACCGCACCTGATGAAGATCCCGTTTGTTAGCCCGGATCATGCATCGGGGTTGGCCGGTGGCAGCGTAATTGGCGAGGCATGCGGCATCGTCCAGCTCGCATGAGCCGTCGGGATGAACTCGCTATGCAACGCGTTGGTGGTTG
>JAHJQI010000269.1 GCA_018819265.1 Alphaproteobacteria bacterium | reverse complement strand
CTTGGCCGATACGTTGGATACGGCCTTTACGTTGCTCAAGCCGAGTCGGGTTCCAAGGAAGATCGATATTGATGAGCGTGCCGAGTCGCTGAAGGTTCAGGCCCTCTGATGCGGCGTCCGTGCCGAGCAATAGCTTGAGATCGCCAGAGCGGACACGACCTTTGAGAACATTCCGGTCGCATCGCTGGAAACTGCCCTCGCGCCAGAAACCGGAGCGATTGCTCCCGGCGTATAGACCGATGTCCATATTTGCAAATTCCGCACGCTTGGCCAGTTCATCACCGACCCAGCGAACGGTGTCGTAATACTGTGAAAAGAGGATACAGCCCAGATCAAGCCAGCGGCGTGTGACACCCGGATGAGTTCCAAGCAGATAGCCGATCAGCGCTTCTAACTTCGGATCGTGATTGCCTCCTTGCCGAAGCAGGTTGAGGCAACGGCGCAATGATGCTAATTCCGGATCGGTAAAATCCTTAAAGTCACTGGCTCCCTGTGCCGGTCGTCCAACTTGCGGGGTTGTTTCTTCTTCGGCGTCATCCTCGTCCTCATCATCCGGGAGGTCGGGCTCTTCGCCGAGGAGCTTGCTCACGGTGCGGCGTCCGGCTTCCATAGAACTTCCCATGCGACGCAAGAGAAGCGTTTTGAAGAATCCCGCACCTTTCACCCTTTTCTGGAGCAGTAGGGAAAATGCTTCCGCCTCCTGATATGCTTCGAGCAGGTAGCCACCGAGAATAAGGGCACCTTCTTGTTCCTCTCCGAACAGTTTTACGGTGACCTTCGGCAAGAAATAGCTGCCCGTAGCTGGATTGATCGTCGCTTCCAGATAACCACGAGTACGGCGGACAATACACCGCAGCAAAGGATTGAAGCGTTCGCCATAATCGGAGAGCAGCCCGTTCTGGAGTTGCACTCTCTGGATCGCTGTCGATAATTGATCGAGACTCTCGGGGTTGAATTGCCAGCGGGTGTCCTCTGCTCTGAGGTAATCGCGAATGCGCTTCAGAGCCGGGTCTTCAAACCGAGATGGCAGCGGGTCGCGGACGTATTGCCAGCCATCGCGGACATCACTCGATGGGACAGCCGCCTCTCCGGTAGCAATTTCGAGACAAAGGCTGGGGCGATACCACGGGCTGGTCTGCGTCGCCCCGCCAAGCACGCCGTCGTTCCCGTGGGAGAGGATATGCAGAAGATCCCATGCCTCAACCGGGTGAAGTTGTACAGGGGTAGCCGTGGCCAGCAGCATGCTCTTGGTTCTTGGTCCGATCTCCCGCAGAAAGGCCATCAACTTATTCGGTACGGCCCTTTCGTCAATTTCATCAGGTCCGGCGTCCACCTTGGGCACCTTGCGACGGCGGGCGCGGTGCGACTCATCCACGATAACACAGGTGTAGCTGCGGCTCAGAAGCTGATTCACGGCCTCCGACAGACCGCGCACCACCAACCCTTGGGAAACCAAGCCGATTCTGCGCGGGCATTTACCAAGCGATTTCGCCCCCTCTGACGGGTATTCCAGGTCATTCTCGTCCACCCAGGCGCGGCCATTCCACCGGGCGGATGGCAGCAAGAGCAATTCCATCAGTTCATCCTGCCACTGTTGGAGAAGAGGCTTGGGGGCAAGGACGAGAATCGGGCCGCCATCAGGATCATCAAGCGCCATGAGCATAGCGGCCATGGCGAGCTGGATGGTTTTCCCTAAGCCGACCTGATCGGCAAGGACCAGGCGCGCGCCACCAAGTCGGTGCCGTTCCAGAGCCAGCCTGGCAAAATACTTCTGGTGCGGCCAAAGCCCTTGCTCACGACGATAGACAGGAGTTTCGACCGCTGCGGCAGCGGCAGCAATCGTAGGGTCAACGATTGCCTTTAAGGCCTCCGGTTCGATGACCTTGCGGGCAATGATGCGCTGCACGTCTTGTGCAATGAACGGGCAACACGCGAGATCTACGGCACGTGCATCGTTCCAGAGGGCATCAAATTCTTCCTGTACCCAAGCAATGGTTTCAGGGTCATTGTCTTCCCACAGCAACTCGTAGTTCACCTTCCAAGCCGGGGCACTCTCATTGACGCTACCGAGAAAAGCGGTGGCAGAGCCGTCCGCATGCCGTACGACTCCGGCTTTGCCGTGGATGAGGCCAAACGCGGAATCGGGTAAAACCCGTACTTCCATCTTCTTGTTCGT
>JAHJQI010000098.1 GCA_018819265.1 Alphaproteobacteria bacterium | reverse complement strand
GACGACGGCGGCCCCGTACCGGCGCACCTTGCGCGCCTGTTCCAGGAACGGCCCCTCGCCCTCCTTCATCGAGATCGAATTGACGATGGCCTTGCCCTGCACGCACTTGAGGCCGGCTTCGATCACCGACCATTTCGACGAGTCGATCATGATCGGCACGCGCGCGATATCCGGCTCCGCGGCGATCAGGTTGAGAAACGTCTGCATCGCGTTCTCGGAATCGAGCAGGCCCTCGTCCATGTTGACGTCGATGATTTGCGCGCCGTTCTCGACTTGGCTGCGCGCGATATCGAGCGCGGCGTCGTAGTCGTTCGCCTCGATCAGCTTGCGGAACTTTGCCGAGCCGGTGACGTTGGTGCGCTCCCCGACGTTGATGAAGCTCATCGCGGCAGAGCGCTCGGGCGCCTCGTTGTTGTTATTCTCCGAAGTGGTGGTCATGTCGTCCCCGACTCATACGGTTTGATTGCATTTGCGCTGTTTGGTTCACGGCAGGAGCGCCCGGTCACCCCGCCACGAACGGCTCCAATCCCGACAACCGCATCTTGGGTGCGATTTCAGGCAGCTTGCGCGGCTTGAACTTCTCGACGTGTTCGCGGATGTGGGCGATGTGGTCGGGCGTCGATCCGCAGCAGCCGCCGACGATGTTGAGCAGGCCGTCTTCCGCCCAGGGCTGGATCTGGCACGCCATGTCGTGCGGCGTTTCATCGTATTCGCCCATTTCGTTGGGCAGGCCCGCATTCGGATAGGCCGAGACGTAGACGTCGGCGACATGCGACAGGTCGGCGATGTAGGGGCGCATCAGTTCGGCGCCCAACGCGCAGTTGAGCCCGATCGAGAACGGTTTCAGGTGCCGCATCGAATACCAGAAGGCTTCCGCCGTCTGCCCCGACAACGTCCGTCCCGAACGGTCGGTGATCGTGCCGGAAATCATGATCGGCAGTTCGAGGTCCTCTTCCTCGAATACCGAAAGCGTCGCGAAACCGGCCGCCTTCGCATTGAGCGTGTCGAAGATCGTCTCGATCATGATGATGTCGACGCCGCCGTCCATCAGGCCGCGCACCTGCTCGCAGTAGGCTTCGCGCAGTGCATCGAAGCTGGTGTTGCGGAAACCGGGATTGTTGACGTCTGGCGAAAGCGACGCCGTGCGATTGGTCGGTCCGACCGCCCCGCACACGAAACGCGGCTTGCTGGGTGTCAGCTTAGAATACTTGTCCGCAGCCGCCCGCGCGAGTTTCGCAGCTTCGAGATTGATCTCGTAGGACAGCTCCTCCATGTGATAGTCGGCCATGGAGATGCGCTGCGCGTTGAAGGTATTTGTCTCGATCATGTCGGCGCCGGCTTCGAGATACTCCTCGTGGATGTCCTGGATCATCTGCGGCTGCGTCAGCGACAACAGATCGTTGTTGCCCTGCACATCGGAGGCCCAATCCTTGAAGCGCTCGCCGCGATAATCGGATTCGGACGGTCTATGCTTCTGGATCATCGTTCCCATCGCGCCGTCGATGATGAGAATGCGCCTTTTCGCAGCCTCGTGCAGCTGGTCCCAGCTCGGCTTTCTTTTCATGTTGTTCACTCGCTTTACTTGAGGTGGCCGCTGTTGAAGCGGCGCTGCCGGGTTTACGCCGCGTTGGCCGAAGCTTGGGTGTTGGCCGCTACCGGCCGGATTCCAAGCATATGACAGATGGCATAGACGAGATCGGCGCGGTTCAGTGTGTAGAAATGGAACTGTTTCACGCCATGATCGGCCAGCAGCATGACCTGCTCGGTGGCAACCGCCGCCGCGACGAGATGCGTGGTCGTCGAATCGTTCTCAAGCCCCTCGAAACGCCGCCGCAGCCAGGCCGGGATCGACGCACCCGTCCTGCCAGCGAAGTTTGCCACCTGCGGGAAATTGTGGATCGGAATGATGCCCGGGGTCACCGGAACCCAGATGCCGGCCGCACGCACCCGCTCCAGGTAGCGCAGATAGAGCTCCTGATCGAACACGAACTGCGTGATGATCCTGTCGGCGCCGTTGTCGATCTTGGCCTTGAGATTGTCGAGATCGGTTTCTTCGGAGCCGCTTTCGGGATGCATTTCCGGATAACCCGCCACCGAGATTTCAAAGGGCGCGATCTCCTTCAGGCCCTTCGTCAATTCGGCGGCATTCGCATAGCCGCCCGGGGTCGGCGCATAGCTTTCGCCCACACCGGCTGCCGGATCGCCGCGCAGCGCCACGATATGGCGGACGCCCGCAGCCCAGTAGGCCTGCGCCACCTCGTTGACCTCTGCCATTGTCGCATCGACGCAGGTGAGATGAGCCGCCGGCTTCAGGCTGGTTTCCTTGACGATGCGCGCCACCGTGTTGTGTGTGCGCTCACGCGTCGACCCGCCCGCCCCGTAGGTCACGGACACGAACTCGGGATGCATCGGCTCGAGCCGCCGGATCGACTTCCACAGCGTCTCCTCCATGGCGTCGGTCTTGGGTGGAAAGAACTCGAACGAAACGTCGATCTCGCCTTCTCCAAGCAGTCGGCTCTTGCGTTCCATGGTTGCTAGGTCTCCTGGAGTAATTCGGTGCCGCGCCCGACCTGCCGCGCAGTCTTTTGCCGGTTCGCTGCGAGTTCGGGCTTTAGCGCCAGCCACAACATGACGGTCAGTCGTTCGCCGTCCGGCTGTCCCGGCGCCAGTTCCCGCGTTGCGGATAATTTCAGCCCGCTTCCCGCGAGCCAGTCGGACACCTGCTCAGTTGAAAAACCGAGCCGTTCATGGGCATGCCGCTCGCGCAGGAATTCGACCTGATGCGGTGCGAAATCGACGATCAGCAGGCGCCCGCCGGGCCTGATGACCCGGGCCGCCTCGCTGATCGCGACGCCAGGATCGGACAGGTAGTGCATCACCTGGTGCATGACGACGACGTCGGCTTCGTCGGCCTCGAGAGCAACGTTGTAGATGTCACCCTGGCGCACTTGCGCCTTTTCGAGGCCGGATTGCGCAAGCTTGGCGCGGGCGTAGGCGAGCATCGCCTGGTTGACGTCGAACCCGATCGCGCGCTCGTAGTTGCCCGCGAAAAGTTCAAGCGTGCGCCCCGTTCCGGTACCCAGATCGACCAGCAGGTCGACGCGCTCTTGACCGAGCGCCTCGAGCATCGCCGCTTCGACTTCGGCTTCGGAGACATGCAGCGACCGGATCCGGTCCCATTTGCCGGCGTGGTCCTCGAAGTAGGTCTGCGCCACCTGTTCGCGTTCGTCCTTCACGGCTTCGAGCCGTTCCCGGTCGCGGGCGATTCCCGGATCGCCGGCATCGACGATTTCGGTCAGCAGCTGCGCCAGTTCACCGAAGCGGGCCCGCTCCGACAGTCGGAAGTAGACCCAGCTGCCCTCGCGGAACCGCTCCACCAGCCCGGACTCGAACAGCAGTTTCAGATGCCGGCTGAGCCGCGGCTGGCTCTGCCGCAGGATCTGCATCAGGTCCTTCACGTTGAGTTCGCCGCCCTTGAGTAGCACCAGTATCCGCAGCCGCGTCGGCTCGGCCGCCGCCTTGAGCGCGGTGACGAGATCACGGCTGGACAGTTTCTGACGGGTTTCCGGAGCTTCGATCATGGAACGATAGATATAAAGATATCTTTATGTGTCAAGAAGTCTTTTTTGCCAACCCCCTGCTCAATGCTTCCCCAGATGCTGTTTCACATGGCTAAGTATTGGCCCCGCAAGCAATACGTCCGCTGCCGCAACCAAGCCGGCGCGGCGCAGGCGCACGTGCTGTCTCCAGATGGTTGCACGCGAGCAATCGCTGGGCCGGAAAGGACCGAAAGCAGCCAGCCCTTAGCGGGATTTTAACCACGACTCCCCAATCTGGATCGAAATTCCTCCCGACAAGGCCAGCCCCATCTCATGCGCATTTCCGCTGTTTCCGAGCTGCTCATCCTCCGCGACGACTCGGATCATCTGGCGATCCGGCAGCGCGCCTGCGGCATCACGGCCGCAACTGAGACACTTTTGCTGCTCCCGGTTCTGATCGCCGTCCTGGCTCCCAGCGCCATGATTGCAGCGCAAGCGCTGGCCGAACCGGCCACCCGCGACCGCCTCGCCGCTTCCCCCATCAACACGGCCGGCGCACTCGTCGGTGTGGCGATCTGGGTTGCCATGTTCGCAATTCCCGCCTTTCACGCACTCCGGCGCATTGGCTGGTCGCGCAGCGTCGAATTGGACCGCGATACGGTGCGCATTTGCGACCGCACACTTTTCGGCACGCGCAGGTTGCAGCTGCCGTTGCGGGATTTCCACGGCATCTCCCACCACGTCCGCACCAACCTCTCGGGAACCCGTCACGAACTTGTGCTCGTCCACCCCGACCGGTCCAACAGCCTGCTCTTGCAGATGTCGGAATCCATCAGCCAGGACGCGACCGAAGCCTACGCCCGCCGGTTTCGACTGCCGCTACTGCCCGCTGGCGCTCTTTTTCTGAGAAGACCCCGTCTAGGCCTGCGGTTTGCCCGCCTGCTCCCGGCCCTGAAGCCGCAGGAGGCCTGAAAGGCTTACCGGATCGATTCGGGGGTATGCCCAACCTTCCGTTGCACATGCCTAAACATCGCCATCGAACCGACGTAAAACTCAGGCCTGAACACAACCGCACCGCACAAAGTTGAAGGTTCATTTCCTCCTTTGACGAAAACCATCAGGCGTGGTGTACCTTAGCCCTGAGTGGATGCCTTTTGCGCTTCAGCGTTCGCACGCATCCAGCACGCCTCGGAGTCGACGATGATCTCAACCGGTATCCCCCGCATTATCCTCACCGCGTTTCTCTTCGCCGTGACGGCGATCTCGATTGCACCGAGGCAGGCCTCGGCCAGCGAAGCGCCCGTGCAGTACATGCAGCGCGCGGCAAACGAGCTCTTGTCGGCTGCCCGCTCAGGCACCGCCTACGCCTTCGCCGACGTTCTCAACAAGCATGCCGACCAACCCTCGATCGGCCTGTACTCGCTCGGCAGTTATGCCGGCAACCTTTCGAGCGGCGATCGCCAGCCGTTCTATTCCGGTATGATCGGCTTTCTTGCCCGCTACGGCGCCTCACAGGCGCCGAAGTATCCGGTGCGCAGCGTCACGATGGTTTCCCAGACCAAGGAGACGCGCGCCGGAGTTTACGTCGACAGCGTCGTCACACTGAACGACGGCACGACCTATGATGTGCGCTGGTGGCTGATCCGCCGCGGTGGGTCCTATAAGGTCGGCGACGTATCGGTTCTCGGCTTCTGGGGGCGCGAGCAGCTGAAGCGGCTCTTCGAAGGCTACATCACCGAAAACGGCGGCAACCCGAAAGCCCTCATCGTCGCGCTGAACCGCTGAACGCCTGCAGCTGAACGCTTGCAAAGGTTCACCTGGCGCTGGATGCGAACAGCGCGCAGGTTCTCAATTCGGTCAGTAGAGATCAGCCGAAGTTTGCTCAGTGATTCTCCGAACGGCCGCATCGAACTACACAAGGACGCTTGCCTCACCCGAGGCTCGTCAGCCGGCTAGATGTGAACTTTCAAAACGTTGTCCATCCGGTCCGGGAATCGCTTTTGGCGATTCCGTCAGTTCGGATGTTGCTCGAGATGTGCCTCGATGGCAGCCATCGCGTCACCGGCCTTTGCGCCGTCTGGACCACCCGCCTGAGCCATGTCGGCGCGGCCCCCGCCGCCCTTGCCTCCGAGCGCCGCCGCCCCGACGCGCACCAGATCGACCGCGCTCCAGCTCCCCGTCAGATCGTCCGTGACGCCAACCGCAAGCCCGGCCTTGCCGTCTTCGGTGATGCCGACGATGGCAACAACGCCGGAACCGACCTGCTTCTTGCCGTCATCGACGAGCCCGCGCAGGTCCTTCGGATTAAGACCCTCGACGGTCCTGGCAAACAGCTTGACGTCCCCGATCGACTTGATCAGGTTCCTGTCCCCGCTTTCCGCCCCGCGGCTGCCCGCGCCTGCGAGCGCCACCTGGCGCTTGGCGTCCGCGAGCTGGCGTTCGAGGATTTTCTTTTCATCCATCAGCGCCCGCACGCGATCAACGACATCCTCCGGCCGCGTGCGCAGGACGCCCGCCACCTCGCAGAGTCGCTCGTCCTGCTCGGCCAGATAGGCCCTCGCGTTGTCCGCCGTCAGCGCTTCGATACGGCGGATGCCACCTGCGCTCGCACTCTCGCCGACGATATGGATGACGCCGATGTCGCCGGTCCGGCGAACATGCGTTCCACCGCAAAGTTCCAGCGACCAGGCCGCCTTGCGCTTGCCGTCTTCGCTAACGCTTGTCGCGTCGGTTTCGCCCATCGAAACAACCCGCACTTCATCGCCGTACTTCTCGCCGAACAGCGCCATTGCCCCGCAGTCCATAGCCTCATCGACCGCCATCAGCCGCGTCGTCACCGGCGCATTCTGGGCGACGATGGCGTTGGCGCGCAACTCCACCTCGTGGAGTTCGTCCGGCGACAGGGGCTTGGGATGCGAGAAGTCGAAACGCAACCGGTCCGGCGCCACCAGCGATCCTTTCTGCGAAACGTGCGAGCCGAGCACCTGGCGCAGCGCTTCGTGCAACAGGTGCGTTGCCGAGTGGTTCGCGCGAATCGCGGTACGCTGCGCGTGTTCGACGGCAAGTTCGACCGCTTCGCCGGTTTTGAAAGCGCCGATTTCGACCTTGCCGAAATGCACGAAGACATCGCCAGCCTTCTTCATCGTATCGCTGACCCGGAACACCGCGCCGCCCGTGCCCCGGATAACGCCGCCATCACCGACCTGGCCGCCGGATTCCGCATAGAACGGCGTCTGGTTGAGGATGATCTGGCCTTCATCCCCCTTCTTCAGCGATTTGACGATTTTCCCCTCGCGCAGTACAGCCCGGATCTCGCCTTCGGCCGTTTCCGTATCGTAGCCGAGAAAATCGGTGGCGCCGGCCACGTCGCGGACATCGAACCAGATCGCCTCGGTGGCGGCTTCCCCCGACCCCTTCCAGGCCTTGCGGGCATCCGCCTTCTGCTTCTCCATGGCAGTCCGGAACTGTTGGGTGTCGACGCGAATGCCGCGCGCACGCAACGCATCCTCCGTCAAATCCAGCGGGAAGCCGTACGTATCGTAGAGCTTGAACGCGACATCACCCGACAGCACATCGCCGCTGCCTAGCTTCTCGGTCGCATCCTTGAGCAGCACCAGGCCCTTTTCCAAGGTCTTGCGGAATCGGGTTTCTTCCAGCCGCAGCGTTTCCGTGATCAGCGCCGAAGCACGGCCAAGTTCACCGTAGGTGTCGCCCATCTGGCGCAGAAGAGCCGGCACCAGCCGATGCATCAGCGGATCCTTGGCGCCGAGAAGATGCGCGTGCCGCATGGCCCGCCGCATGATCCGGCGCAAAACGTAGCCGCGTCCCTCGTTGCCAGGCAGCACGCCGTCGGCAATGAGGAAGGACGTGGAGCGCAGGTGATCTGCGATAACCCTGTGGCTCGCCTTGTGCTCGCCTTTCGCTTCGACACCCGTGAGGTCGACGGACGCCGCGATCAGGGCGCGGAACAGGTCCGTTTCATAATTGTCGTGCGTGCCCTGCAGCACGGCGGCGATCCGCTCGAGCCCCATGCCGGTATCGATCGAGGGTTTCGGCAGCGAAATTCGGCTCCCCCCCTCCTGCTGATCGAACTGCATGAAGACGAGGTTCCAGATTTCGATGAAACGGTCGCCGTCTTCATCGGCAGACCCCGGCGGCCCGCCAGGTATATGCGCCCCGTGATCGTAGAAAATTTCCGAACACGGTCCGCACGGTCCCGTATCGCCCATCTGCCAGAAGTTGTCCGACGACGCTATGCGGATGATCTTCTCATCCTTCAAGCCGGCAATCTTCTTCCACAACGCAAACGCATCGTCGTCGTCATGATAGACGGTGACGAGAAGGCGCGACTTATCGAGCCCGAATTCCTGCGTGATCAGCTTCCAGGCAAGCTCGATCGCATCCGCCTTGAAGTAGTCACCGAACGAGAAATTGCCGAGCATCTCGAAGAAG
>JAHJQI010000097.1 GCA_018819265.1 Alphaproteobacteria bacterium | reverse complement strand
CTTTCGCCTTCGGCAGCGTCGTCACGATCTGCTCGTGCCGGATGAGGGAGGCGGCCATGTTGGAGAACATCGCCTGACGGTGGGCCGAGTCGCGCGAGAATCTGCGGCCGAGTTTCTTGTGTCGCATATCAAGTTACCTTTTTCGCTTCGGTTGTTACGGGGAGGTTCTTCGGCCTCACCTCGTTGTTGATTGGTCCACACCGGGCAGGCCCGTGTGGAGCCGCGTCTTGGTTGGTCCACACCGGGCAAGCCCGTGTGGAGCCGGACTCCCGGAAGGTGAACTCAGGAGCACCCACTCCCTACTCCCTCAACTTCAGTACTGATCCTCGAAGCGCTTGGCGAGCTCTTCGATGTTGTCGGGCGGCCAGTTGGGAACTTCCATGCCCAGATGCAGCCCCATAGCCGCCAGAACTTCCTTGATCTCGTTCAGCGACTTGCGCCCGAAGTTCGGCGTGCGCAGCATTTCTGCTTCCGACTTCTGGATGAGGTCGCCGATATAGACGATATTGTCGTTCTTCAGGCAGTTGGCCGAACGCACCGAAAGCTCCAGTTCGTCGACCTTCTTCAACAGCGCGGCGTTGAACGACAGCTCCGGATGGCGCTGTTCTTCTTCCGGCTTTTTGGGCTCTTCGAAGTTGATGAACACCGACAGCTGATCCTGCAGGATGCGGGCGGCAAACGCCACCGCGTCGTCGGGCGAAATCGAACCGTCCGTCTCGATCTGCATGGTCAGGCGATCCTTGTCGAGATCCTGGCCTTCACGCGTATGCTCGACCTTGTAGGAAACCTTCTTGACGGGGCTGTACAGGCTGTCGATCGGAATAAGGCCGATCGGCGCATCATCGGGACGGTTGCGATCGGCAAGCACGTAGCCCTTGCCGAGATCGGCAGTCAGCTCCATGCGGATCGATGCCCCCTGGTCGAGATGGCAGATGACATGCTCGGGATTGAGGATGTCGACATCCGAACTGGCTTCGATGTCGCCGGCCTTGACCGGACCGGGGCCTTCCTTGCGCAACTGCATGCGCTTTGGCCCCTCGGAGTGCAGCTTGAGGGCAACTTCCTTCAGGTTGAGAACGATCTGGGTGACATCCTCGCGCACGCCGGGGATCGAGAAGAATTCGTGCTGTACGCCGTCGATCTGCACTGTCTTGATCGCCGCCCCCTGCAGCGAGGACATCAGCACGCGCCGCAGGGCGTTGCCAAGTGTCATGCCGAAGCCGCGCTCCAGCGGCTCGGCGACCATTGTCGCGATCCGGGCGCCGTCACGGCCCGCGGAAACGTCAAGCTTCGCCGGCTTGATCAGATCCTGCCAGTTCTTCTGCATTGTCGAAGTCATCGTCACGGGGTGCCTCGTTTCGGTTGTGAATGGGCGTCGCTGCCAACAGCGCTCGCACGCCATTCAAGGAATCGAAAAACCCGGATTGCCCGGGACTGCAGCGTTCTCTTTCGAACGCCTGCGCAAGCCAGAGGCAGGTTCTGCCTCCCCTGGCTTTCGCAACTAGACGCGGCGGCGCTTGCGCGGGCGGCATCCGTTGTGGGGGATCGGCGTCACGTCGCGAATGGACGTAATCTGCAGACCAAGAGACTGCAACGCGCGCAGCGCCGATTCACGGCCCGAACCGGGACCCGTGACCTCGACCTCGAGCACCTTCATGCCGTGGTCCTGCGCCTTGCGGCCGGCGTCTTCGGCTGCCATCTGGGCGGCAAACGGCGTCGACTTGCGCGACCCTTTGAAGCCCATCGTGCCCGCCGAGGACCACGAGATCGTATTGCCCTGGGCATCGGTGATCGTGATCATCGTATTGTTGAAACTGGCGTTCACGTGCGCCACGCCCGACGAGATATTCTTTTTCTCGCGCCGGCGCACTTTGCCGCGCTGTTGTTCCTTGGCCATCTATTCGTCACTCTCTTGTCTGCGCTGAAGCCGACGCGCACGAAGCTGCCGGCGAACGTCCCGTTATCCGGGTAAGGAAACCGCAAAAGGCGGCTTCTTATTTCTTCTTGCCTGCGATTGCCTTTGCCGGGCCCTTGCGGGTGCGGGCGTTGGTGTGGGTCCGTTGACCGTGCACCGGCAGCCCGCGACGATGGCGCAGTCCGCGGTAGCAGCCAAGGTCCATCAGGCGCTTGATGTTCATCGCCGTCTCGCGGCGCAGGTCGCCCTCGACCAGGAAGTCGCGGTCGATCGTCTCGCGGATCTGCAGGACTTCGGCGTCGGTCAACTGGTTGACCCGGCGCTCCTCCGGAATGCCGACTTTCTCGCAGATCTGGCGGGCGAACTTTGGCCCGATGCCGTGGATGTAGGTGAGCGCGATGGGAACGCGCTTCTGGGTCGGAATGTTCACGCCAGCGATGCGGGCCACGTGGTGTTCTCCTGATGCCTGGTCAAACAGCGAAAGCACAGCACGACGCACGGGAAGTGCGCCGCCTGCGCTGATTGAGTTGTCGTCGTCAAAGCCATGTCCGCCCGCAGCGCCGTGCCCTGCGAACCCGTTCACGCTTTCTGGATCCGAAAATCCGATTGTTCTATACGCAGCATTGACAAGCGTCAATCGCTGAAGTTCACCCGCGTGCAAGCAACTACTGCTGCCGGCACGCTGTTATTCCGGTTCCGAGGTTATCAAGGCGTTGCTACCGATCGCCCCAGCCTCGCGATCACCCCAGAATTTCCTCGATCTGCTTTGCCACGACGTCGATATCCGCCATGCCGTCCACGTAGTTGTAGCGGTCCTTGGCAAAGTAGTAGCCGATCAGCGGAGCTGTTGAACGGTAATATGCCAGTAACCGTGCTCGAACCGTCTCTTCATTGTCGTCCGCGCGACGCGTGAATTGCGTACTGCCGCATTTGTCGCAGACACCGGATATTGCGGGTTGCTTAAACTTGTCGTGATAGCCCATCCCGCAACTGGCACACGAATACCGCCCGGTGATGCGTTCCACCATTGCCTCGTCATCGACTTTCAATTCGATGACGGCATCAAGCGTCTTGCCCTTCTCGTCCAGCATCTTTTCCAACGCCGACGCCTGCCCCAGGGTGCGCGGAAATCCATCGAGAATGAAGCCGTTGACGCAATCGGGTTGATCAATTCGTTCCGAAACG
>JAHJQI010000096.1 GCA_018819265.1 Alphaproteobacteria bacterium | reverse complement strand
TGCGCTCTGTGGGGGCTCCGCGCGACAGTGGCCATCTTGAACCGACTGAAATAGCAGACGAATTGGAATGGCAGGCTCAGGAACATTCTCATGAGGCAACAACACGCGCGTTCGGGAACATGTCTGGATGAGGCAATACGACCGAGCATCATAATTGTCGTTGCACACATCGCGAACCTTGGCCTTTTCGGCGGCCCAGACTTTAAAACTAGATCGAAAACCGTGGGCAGTCGCCTTGCCACGATAGCCCATGTCGCGAAGAAGTTCGGTGAAAGTCATGTCGGAAAGTGGCCCTCCTGAAGGGGCGGGAAAAACGAGTTCACCATTCGTCAATTCTCTGGCCGCGCTCAGGATCTCGAGTGCTCTCGACGATAGTGGAACGGCATGGGGCTCGTCCGTTTTGCGCATTCGTCCCGCCGGAATGCTCCACCTCTCGTCTTCGAAATCGATTTCGGACCAAGGCGCTTCTCTGACCTCTCCACTTCGTGCGGCCGTAAGGACTAGGAACTCAAGTCGGAGCTTGGTCGAGGTATAAGCTTCACGCGCCCGGAGCTGCTGGACGAAGTCCGGCACCACTCTCCAGGGTAGTGAAGGATGATGTTTTGCAGCCCGCCGCTTCCCTCCCAGTTCGTCCGTCACACCGATGCAGGGCGAAGCGAGCGTGCGGTGACCACGCAAAATAGCTGACCGGAATACCGCTTCCATGCGCTGCAGTAAGCGGCGCGCCGTTTCCTCTTTCTCGAACCAGATCGGTGAAAGCACATTAATCACTTCTCCAGCGTCGATCTCGGCAACAGGTCGGTTTCCGATGCGCGGGAAGACATACGTGCGCATCGTATTCTCCCACTGCTGAATGTGCTTTACGTTCCGAAGGCTCTTTTTGCGGTTTTCGAAAAATGCAGTGAACGCTATTTCGAACGTCACTTGACCGCGTCGCTTCTGCTGTCGGCGCTCGACAGCAAGATCACGGCCCTCTTTCGCGGCGGTTCGGAATTCAGCAGCCAATCTTCGGGCCTCCTCAAGTGAGACAGTCGGGAACCCACCGAGGCCGCGCTCTTTGCGCTTTCCATTGATCGTCACGCGAACAACCCAGCGCTTCTTCAGCCTGTCCCCGACGATCAGACGCAGACCGCCTCCGTCTTCATAGATGCCTGGAACCTTTAGCTTTGCCACTTTCGTATGGCTGAGCTTGTTCAGCGCTCGTGTACCCACACCGACACCGCTAATTCCGTCACCCATAATATCACCCAACTTAATCGTCATTGGGTGACGTTGCGTGACTATGCTGAGCAGAACTTGTCGAGGGTCATGATAGACGAACCGGCTGATTCATCAATGATAATTTGATACTGTGGCGCGGTATTGCAGCTTCTGCCACACATTCTCAGGAGCTGTCATTCGGGAGGTTGGCGGAGAGGGTGGGATTCGAACCCACGAGGCGGTTGCCCGCCTACCGGTTTTCGAGACCAGCGCCTTCAGCCACTCGGCCACCTCTCCGGAATGCCAATTAACGTGCCATCGAAAGGGCCCGCGCTGCCTATGGCCTAGGGAAGCGGTGTCGTATCGTGTGTCGCCCGCAAACGCAAGAGCGATTGGAGCCCGGCGATAAGCGAATTTCAGCCGCCATCGCTAATATTTTGTCTCAAGCCTTCGATTGCGCGGCAACACCGACGCTGGTAGGCTTCGAATCGATTGCAACAACATGGAAGGAGGTGACCTGATGTCGAGTGAGATCCTAGTGCCTGCCGAGAACATCGGGCGCAGCGGAGCGACGTTAGAGCATCCTCTGACAAGCACCTGAGCGTCATCGGTCTTTCTGAACCGCGAGGTTCAACGCAGGCTAGTCTCACGGGGGTCGCTCAACCGAGCGACCCCTTTGTGTTTCGATCGGTTGTGGTTTCGATCGGTTGTGGTTTCGATCGGCTGCGTTTTCGTCCGAGTATGACTTTATTCGGCGCCCGGCGATCAAAATGAAATTTCGAGCGGTGCCGTCGCGGGTCTCGCCCCTTCGAACCCTTGTGCCAGCATCCGCCCGTCCTTGGCATCCGCGACGAGCGCGAGCCGGGTCAGCGGATTGAGCACCGGCGGCTGCAGCCATTCGGCCAAATCGCAGAAATCCGGCGCAAGGTTGCACAGCATCCGCGAACGCCCTTCGCTGTCATGACCGCGCGCACTGCCCCGCCAACCCGAAGCCTGCCAGTGATTGGCGGCAACGCCGGGACCACGATGCACTTCGGCGCGCTCTTCCGTCCGCTCTATCACCACCGTTTCGTGCGGCCCGAGACCGGCCAGAACATAGATGCACGGCGCCGCAATCGGCGTTTCGGTCAAGCGCCTCGCCGCCTCTTCGAAATCGCCGGCCGTCTCGAACACCACCCGCAACAGGTGCGCCGGCGTCGGATGCGGCCGCGACCACACACGCGCCTTGTTGGCCGCCCAGTCGATGGCGAAGAGACCGATCGGCCGGCGCATCGGCGCCTGGTTCAGCGCTGCCGAAAACCGCCTCGGTGCCATCGCCTGCAGAACGCCGGTGTAGCCGGGCCAGGTCAGCGCCGCGTACGGCCCGGCTTTGGCACGGACCCGGGCGGCAACCACGTTCGCGCCGAGCCCGGGCGTGCGCCAGTCGAGGACGCGTGCTAACCGCGCAGAATTGCCATCCGCGGAAGGCGCCACCCGGCAGGTGCAGCCCCACTCGTAGTTCACGGAAAGGTAGTAGGCCCCGGGCCGCCCGAGCAGCGCCGCCACCCGGTCGATCTCGTCAAGCTGCGCGTTGTTCCAGCGTACCAGCCACTTCCGCGACACCGCATCGAGCGCCCTGAGAGCGGCCTGGGGCACGCCCTTCGTGGCCGCGTCGATCAGCTGGTGCGCCCGCCGCTCGTGCGCCATCAGGGTCTCGATACCGATCGGACCGCCGACATCAGTGATTGGAATTTCTGGCAAACTACTTCTCATCGGACGAATATAGGCCGCAGCCCGGCTTTCTCGCAGGGTTGCCGTTGACAAATCGTTGCTGCTCGGTCAGAAACGGCCTCACCGCGACGGGCGAAGGCTCTTCGCGCAAAATCCGCTGCCTGAGGCCAATTGACAGCCCCTGTCCGGTCGTCCCGGAACCTGGAGCCGTCTTCGCTGCGGGAACCCGAAGTTGCATCGGCGTTCAATGCGTCGCAATGCAGCGGCAGGTCGCCCGTTTCGGACCCCAAAAGTCCGCGTCCGTGAGATGCGGCGCCACAAGGCGCGAATAAACCCGTTGGAACTCGAATTCACGTTCGGGCGCCGGCGAGCAAACGTAATTCGAATCGAAGGTCCGATCAGCCATGTACGCTGTTATCAAAACGGGCGGCAAACAGTACCGCGTCGCCCAGAACGATCTCCTCACCATCGAACGCCTCGAAGGCGAAGCCGGCAACACCATCGAATTCGCCGAGGTTCTGATGGTCGGCGAAGGCGAGGACGTCAAAGTCGGCGCACCGTTCGTCTCCGGCGCCAAGGTCACCGCTGAGCTTGTCGATCAAGCCCGCGGCCCCAAGGTCATCGCCTTCAAGAAGCGCCGCCGCAAGAATTCGCGCCGCAAGAAAGGCCACCGTCAACATCTCAGTCTGGTGCGCATCACCGGCATTACCGGCTAACCAACACGACTTTAGCTCGTCAACACAAGCTTGCGCAGTGTTGAGCAAAGGAAGTGTTGGCAATCAAAAAGCCCAACACGACTTTAGGAAGTGTTGGCAATCAAAAAGCCCAACACGACTTCAGGAAGTGTTGGTGAAATGGACCACAACACGACTTTAGCTCGTCGACACAAGCTTGCGCAGTGTTGAGCAAAGGAAGTGTTGGCCAGACTAAAGCACCAGGCAAGCACGAGCATTTGAAGGACACGCGTTATGGCACAGAAGAAAGCGGGCGGCTCAACCAAGAACGGCCGCGATTCAGAATCCAAACGTCTTGGCGTTAAGCGCTACGGCGGTGAAGTCGTCATCCCCGGCAACATCATCGTCCGCCAGCGTGGCACCAAGTGGCACCCGGGTTCCAACGTCGGCATCGGCACCGATCACACGATCTTCGCCAAGGTCGAAGGCGAGGTGGAATTCCGCACGCGCCGCAACGGCCGCACGTATATCTCGGTGCACCCGAAGACATCCCAAGCCGCCGAGTAAGCCGGCGCCGCTCGACGGCAGCTCTTAACGGCGATGGCAATTGTTCCGTCTTGTATCTAAAGGCCGCCCGGACTCGGTTCGAGTGTGGGCGGCTTTCGACGTTGATAATCTCTAGTCTATGAATGTATTTCAGGCGGTAATGCGATGAGCGGCAGCTCCAGCATCAAGACAAGGCGGTTGCTTCTTCGCACATTACAACGCGAGGACGCCCCCCGCATTGCCGAACTCGGAGGCGACTGGGATGTCGCCAGCATGACCGCCCGGATGCCCTACCCTTACACCGAGGCAGCCGCCCACCAGTGGATCGACGCCATCGACCCCGGCGAACGGATCTATGGAATCGAGCTTCAAGGCGAACTGATCGGCGTCACCGGATTTACCCCGGACCCCGACGAGCCGAGCGCCGAGATCGGCTATTGGCTGGGCAAGACTTACTGGGGTAAGGGCTATGCGACCGAGGCCGCCCAGGCTGTCATCGATCAATGTTTCGCCCGCGAGGGCTTTTTTCGGCTCACATGCGGCCACTTCGCCGATAACCCTGCTTCCGCGCGCGTTATTACCAAGCTCGGCTTCGAACGAACAGGATCTGGCGAGTGGTGGTGCGAAGCCCGCCGGCTGGAAATCGCAGCCGTGCGCTACGAAATGAATAAGCCTGTGCCCAGATGGCGCCGGTTCGTGCGTCTCGGCCGGACAACGTAACACCAGCGCGGAGAGTCGAACTGTGCCGGATGCCGGTCGGCATCCAGCCCAACACGACTTTAGGAAGTGTTGGCCGAAGAATAACAGCGGCGCCGCAAGGAAAGTAAAATGAAGTTCCTCGATTCTGCGAAAATCTACGTGCAGTCCGGCAAAGGCGGCGATGGCGGGCTTTCCTTCCGCCGCGAGAAGTACATCGAGTACGGCGGCCCGGACGGCGGCGACGGCGGACATGGTGGCGACGTCATCATCGAGTGCGTCGACAATCTCAACACGCTGATCGATTACCGCTACCAGCAGCACTTCAAAGCCAAGCCGGGCGTCGCCGGCATGGGCCGCAACCGCTCCGGTGCGCGCGGCGACGATTGTATCATCAAGGTCCCTCCGGGCACGCAGGTGTTCGCGGAAGACAACGAGACGCTGCTTGCCGATCTCGTCAATCTCGGCGACAAGGTCCGCATCGCCAAAGGCGGCAACGGCGGCTTTGGCAACGCCCATTTCAAGAGTTCGACCAACCAGGCCCCGCGCCACTTCAACCCCGGCCAGCCCGCCGAAGAGTTGACGATCTGGCTACGTTTGAAACTCATTGCCGATGCCGGTCTCGTCGGTCTGCCGAATGCCGGCAAGTCGACGTTCCTTGCCGCCGTTTCGGCAGCCAAGCCGAAGATCGCCGATTATCCCTTCACGACGCTGCACCCGAACCTCGGCGTCGTCAAAATCGGCTCCAAGGATTTCGTTCTTGCCGACATCCCGGGCCTGATCGAAGGTGCCAGCGAAGGTGCCGGCCTTGGCACGCGCTTCCTCGGCCACGTCGAACGCACGCGCGTCATCCTGCATCTCGTCGACTGCACTTCGCAGGACGTCGCGCGCGATTACGAAACCGTGCGCGCAGAACTGGAAGCCTACGACGAGGGTTTCGCCGAAAAGCCGGAAATCGTAGCCCTGTCGAAAATCGATGCGCTGACCGAAGACGTCCTGAAAGACCGCTTCAACGAGTTGAAGCAGGTCTGCGGCAAGCGCCCGCTGATGCTTTCCGCCGTCTCCGGCAAAGGTGTCGAGGAAGCGTTATTCGCATTGATCCGGCATATCGACAACACGCTGGCAGAAGAAGCAGCGGATAATGCAGAGCCCGCCAAGCCCTGGCAGCCGTGATCGCCGGTCGTAGCTTATAGCCCCGGATCCTCGGGTACCGATCACAGGTAACCGAGGACATTGAGCAGAATGAGGACCGGGATCGGTACGCCGATCATGAACAGTAAAACGTTCTTCATCATGATATTCGCTCCTCGCTGACGCCTGACGTACAAAAAACCCTTCGATCCGGGATTGGTTCCCGCCCAAAGCTCCGCCTCTTGCGTACCAGCCCGGCAATTCATGCTATCAGCGACCGATCCGCTCCCGACCCAGTCAACAGTGCCTCATGACCGACAGCCAGAACCCAGACTCAGTCGCCTCCTCGCGAACCGCCCGCCCCGAATGGGCTGAGGCCTCACGCATCGTCGTCAAACTCGGCTCGGCGCTGATCGCCTGCCGCAATACCGGCACCGTGAAGTCCGATTGGCTCGGCTCGCTGATCGACGATATCGCCGCCCTGACAAGCGCCGGCCGTGAAGTCGTCGTCGTATCCTCCGGTGCCATTGCTCTTGGGCGACACGCCCTCAGCCTGCCCCCAGGTCAGCTCGAACTCGAGGAGAGCCAGGCGGCAGCTTCCGTCGGACAGATTGCGCTCGCACATGCCTACGCCGAACTGGCCAAGGCCCGCGGCCTCACCGCAGCCCAGATCCTGCTGACGCTCGGCGACACCGAGCAGCGCCGACGCTATCTCAATGCCCGCGACACCCTGCTCACCTTGCTGCGCTTGAAGGCCCTCCCCGTCGTCAACGAAAACGACACCGTTGCAACCAGCGAAATCCGCTACGGCGACAACGACCGCCTGTCGGCCCGCGTCGCCTCGATGATCGATGCCGACTGCCTCGTCCTGTTGTCCGATGTCGATGGACTTTACACCGCCCCGCCGGGCTCCGGCTCAGCCGGCCGACGCCTCGACGTCGTGACCGAAATCACCAGCGAAATCGAAGCCATGGCCGGGGAAGCCGGCAGCGAGCTTTCGCGCGGCGGCATGCGCACCAAGGTCGAGGCCGCCAAGATCGCCCGCGCCGCCGGCTGCGACATGGTGATAGCCTCCGGCAAGCGCATGAACCCCTTGGCGGCCATCGCCAGGGGCGCGCCCTGCACCTGGTTCCTGGCCCCCTCCGATCCGGTGACCTCGCGCCAGCGCTGGATTTCCGGTCAGCTCGAACCCAAGGGAACGATCACCGTCGACGGCGGCGCGGAAAAGGCGCTTTTCGACGGCAGAAGCCTATTGCCGGCCGGCGTCAGCGCCGTCTCCGGAACGTTCGATCGCGGCGACGCGGTGGTTATCCGCGGCAAGGATGGACGCGAACTGGGACGCGGCCTTGTCGCCTATGCCAAGAAGGATGCCGAACGCATCGTCGGCAAGAAGACATCCGAGATCGCCGATATTCTCGGCTTCGCCGGCCGCGACGAACTGATTCACCGCGATGACATGGCGCTTCACCGCGTGCATCGCTCCACGGATTGATGAAAAGGTTTTTCGAGATCATGCAGAACGCTCAAGCCGTCGCCGCCGATATTGACGCAATCGCCGATCATCTGCGCCTTCTCGGCCTGCCGATCGAGGTCGTTGATCTTTCCGGCGGGTCCAAAGGCATCCGCGCGACGACGAGCGGCATTCCGTTCTCGGCATTCCTCTTCAAGAACGACGAACAGAATAGTCCCTATCTGATGTTGAGCGCGATGTTCCCCGACCGTAAGGTCAGCCTCGAGTGGGCCAATGCCTGGAACAGCCGTTTTCCCCTGACGCGCGCGGCGGTCGCCTCCGAAGGCGAGCCCATGCTGACCCAGTCGATCATCCTGACCGGCATCGACACCGATCATCTGAAGGAAGTCGCTTCCTGGTGGGATCTGCTCTTGCGCATCTTCGTCGAGGACATCCTCTCCGTTTCCCCGCTACCCACGAGATGAATTCCAACGTGAGCGCCAATGCTGCGCAAACCCCTCCGGAGATCCGCTGAAAGAGACGTGAATGCCATGAATGCCATCGTCCAGAAACTGCTCCACGAGAGCAACGTCGAAGCCGCCATGCTGGAAATGGGCAAGGCTGCCCGCGCCGCTGCCCGCGAACTCGCTGCCGCCCCGCGCGGACTGAAGGACGAGGCGCTGCGCATCGCCGCCGCCGAAATACGCCGGCACACTCCCGTCATCGTCGAACAAAACAATCGCGACCTCAAGGCCGCCGAAAGCGCCGGCCGGCCCGGCTCCTATCTCGACCGCCTGTTGCTGGACCCCGACCGCATCGAAGGCATCGCCACGGGCCTTGAAGCGATTGCCGGCGTCGACGATCCCGTCGGTTCCATCATCGCCGAATGGAAGCGCCCGAACGGCCTTGCCATCTCACGCGTTCGCGTTCCGATCGGTGTCATCGGCATCATTTACGAGAGCCGCCCGAACGTCACCGCGGATGCCGGCGCGCTCTGCCTGAAATCGGGCAACGCGGCAATCCTGCGCGGCGGCTCCGACAGCCACCATTCGAGCCTCGCAATCCTCACCTGCCTCGCCCACGGACTTCGCCAGACCGGCCTCCCGGAGGACGCCATCCAGCTTGTCGCCACCGTCGATCGCGATGCCGTCGGCCACATGTTGCGCGGCCTGGACGGGGCCATCGACGTTATCGTTCCGCGCGGCGGCAAGAGCCTTGTCGCGCGCGTCCAGGAGGAAGCTCGCGTCCCCGTTTTCGCCCACCTCGAAGGCGTCTGCCACACGTATGTCGACCGCGGCGCCGACATCGACATGGCAGTCGAAATCGTCCTCAACGCCAAGCTGCGCCGCACCGGCGTCTGCGGTGCCACCGAGGCCCTGCTCGTCGACAAGAACGCCCACGACGACTACCTCGGCCCGCTCGTCAAGGCGCTACTTGACGCCGGTTGCGAAGTTCGCGGAGACGCCGCCGCGCAGGTTGTCGACGAACGCGTCGTTGCCGCCTCGAACAAGGATTGGGGCACCGAGTTCCTTGACGCCATCATCGCCGTCAAGACCGTCGATGGCGTCGACGAAGCCATTCGCCACATCGCCAGGTATGGATCTCAGCACACCGATTGCATCGTCACCGAATGCATCGGCACTGCCGAGCGGTTCCTTGCCCGCGTCGATTCGGCAATCGTCATGCACAATGCCTCGACCCAGTTCGCCGACGGCGGCGAATTCGGCATGGGCGCGGAAATCGGCATCGCCACCGGCCGCATGCACGCCCGCGGCCCGGTCGGCCTGGAGCAGCTGACGACGTTCAAGTATGTCGTTCGCGGCAGCGGGCAGGTACGCGCGAAATGAGCGCCGATCGCGGCGCGGAGCAGCCGAATTGAGCGCGCCCCCTCGCTACCGTTCGACCTTTTCCGTACACACACCGCATGCTTGGCCCGGCGCGCGCATCGGCATCATGGGCGGCTCCTTCAATCCGCCCCACGAAGGCCACCTGGTCGTCGCCCGCTCGGCTCTGCGCCGGCTGCGTCTCGACAAGCTGTGGTGGGTCGTAACTCCGGGAAACCCGCTGAAGACAAGGCACGGGCTGCCGGACTTCACGAAACGCATAGAAGCCGTCGAAGCGCTGGCCACCGACCCGAGGATGATCGTCACGGCCTTCGAGTCCGAACTCGGCACACCCTATACCGCCGCCACCATCGGTTTCCTGAAGGCGAGCCACCCCCGCACGCAGTTTGTCTGGGTCATGGGCGCCGACAATCTTGCAACATTCCACCGCTGGCAGAACTGGCGCGGGATCGCCGCGAGCGTTCCCATGGCGGTGATCGACCGGCCTGGTTGGCGCTTCCCGGCACTTGCATCACCGGCAGCCCGCGCATTTGCTGCCCGGCGCATTCCCGAAGCCCGGGCTGCACGATTGCCGGGCCTTGTCCCGCCCGCCTGGGTTTTCCTGACGACACGGCTGTCGAACCAGTCGTCAACGGCGCTGCGCGGTGATGCACCGGGGCAATCCGACCTGTGACACATTCACCACGTCGGACAAGGCGTTTTGGTTAAGCACCTGCAACAAAACTCCCATAATCCCTTGATGGCTTCGAGTCGTCGGCTTAGACTTCCAATCGTTTGCGCAAGTGCCTATATCCAACGCTCGCAAAGCCCCGGACCGGTGCGCTGTACCGAGTTTCCCGGGATCACGAGGCGATCCTATTTGGAAGACGCTCACACAGGATTCAATGAGGAAAGGACGACCACGAAAACATGCCAACTGCGCTTGAGGCTGCCATGACCGGCAAGTCTCCATCCGAGGCGTTGCGCGACAGCAATTCTTCGGCCTTGCTCGTAAAGCAGATCGTTCATTGGCTGGATGAGGCCAAGGCGGAAGAGATCGTCACGATCGATCTGAAAGGCAAGACGTCGATCGGCGACTTCATGATCGTCGCATCTGGCCGCTCGGACCGGCACGTCGGCGCCATCGCCGACAAGATCAAGGAAAAACTCCGGGAAACAGGCCACGGTCGCGTTCGCGCCGAGGGAACGGAAGCCTGCGACTGGGTGCTGATCGACACTGGCGACATCATCGTTCATCTGTTCCGCCCCGAGGTCCGTGATTTCTACAACCTCGAGAAAATGTGGTCCGGCGAGCGCCCGCCTGAGCCGACATCGCACTGAACCGGTTAGGGTTGGAAGCTCATGCGCTTTACGATTGCCGCGCTCGGGCGTCTCAAGGAGGGTCCGGATCGCGCGCAATTGGAGCGTTACGTCGACCTGCTGGGCGGCCTCGGGCGCAGTTGCGGTCTGGGTCCGCTGCAGATCGTCGAACTCCCCGAGGCCCGCGGGCCGACTGTTGCGATAAGGTGTCGGGACGAATCGCAGCGGCTCTTGGCAGCCTCGTCATCCGCCGACCACCGCATCCTGCTCGACGAGCGCGGCCGCACACACTCAAGTGAACGCTTCGCCGAATTGATCGGGCGGCTTCGCGACGGCGGCACCCGCGAAATCGCATTTCTGATCGGCGGCGCCGACGGCCACGGTACCGAAGCGAGAGCGACCGCTGACGACACGCTCGCCCTGTCGCATTTCACGCTGCCGCACGGCCTCGCCCGCATCGTTCTTGCCGAACAGCTTTACCGCGCCGTCACCATTCTCGCCGGCCACCCCTATCATCGGGCTTGATAACCTGCCGCACGAAACAGCCGGGCATCGCGGCGAAGCATGGCAGTCGCCTGCAGTTCCTTGAACCTTGGCCGGATCCCCGCCTTCGCGGCGATGACGTTGGGGCGGGCCCGCTTGGGCCCCGTCTACACCGGGGTGTCGGATCGGGGAACGAGGATGTCGCGACCGCATGGCGCGTCGGGCATCCAGCCCAACACCGGCCTGCCGAGTGTTGGCGACAACCAACACCGGCCTGCCGAGTGTTGGCGACAACCAACACCGGATTGCCGAGTGTTGGCGACAACCAACACCGGCTTGCCGAGTGTTGGCGACAACAAGCGCGCCGGCCCGACTTCACTGCCCAGATAGAATCCGGTCCAAGAGCTGCGTCGGCAGAAGACGGCGCATGACGTCGGCGGCATAGGTCGGCGTCGTTACGAAGTAGCGTGGTTTGGGCCGTGGGCTTTCGAGCGCGTGTATGAGCTTTTCGACAACAGCCTCGGGTTCGAGCTTGAAGGTCTGGTTGCCGCCGCCTTCCAACTTCGCGATGCGTTCCCGATAGCTCTCCCGATGCACGGAATTTTCCATGTCGATCGTCGCTTTCAGGTTCGCCAACGCGCTTTTCACGAAATTCGTCGCGATCGGCCCGGGCTCGATCAGGGAAATCGAAATGCCCGAACCGGCAAACTCGAGGCGCATGGTGTCGCTCAGAGCTTCGAGCGCGAACTTCGACGCGCAGTAGGCACCCCGATATGGCCCAACGACCAGTCCGAGGACCGATGAGCACTGCACGATCCGCCCCGATCCGCGAGCGCGCATTTGCGGCACCAGCAGGCGCGTCAATTCATGCCCGCCGATGACGTTGACTTCGAACTGCCGGCGCAACATCGCCCCTGGCAGATCTTCGACGGCACCGAGCTGGCCATACGCTGCGTTGTTGAACAGCGCATCGATCCGCCCGCCGGAAATTTCGAGCGCGCGGGCGGCACACGCCGTTACCGATGCCGCATCGCTGAGATCGAGGGACACGGAAGAGACGCCGAGTTCGGATACGAGCCGGGCGCAGTCTTCCTCACGCCTGGCCGCCGCGATCACCCGCCAACCCCGTTTGCCAAGATCGCGCGCCGCCGCGTAACCGATTCCCGACGAGCATCCCGTAACGAGGATCGTGCCTTTGGATTTACTCACCCTTGGCCTTATCGCGACACTGGGCACAGGTGCCGGACACTTCCATGAATTTCACCTTCGGTGTGAAATCCACCGACCTGGCGAGTTCCGCGACCTGATCGAAGATCGACTGCGCAGGCACCTCCACAACGCCGCCGCACTGTTCGCACGACATGAAAATCGGCCGGCCCTTGCGCCCGTGTTCGTGGCGCCGGCAGGCGAAATAGGAGTTCTTGCTCTCGAGCCGGTGAATGACGCCGGCTTCGATCAGCGCATCGATCGATCGGTAGACCGAGATCGGCGCCAGTCGCGTACCCTTCTCGGACAGCCGGTCCAGGATCTCGTAGGCGCCAATCGAGCCGCGCGTCGAAGCGATTTCGGAGAACACCTGTTCACGAAGCTGTGTGAAGCGAAGATTGCGTTCTTCGAAGGCGGTTCGCGCGCGCTCGACGATATCGACCAGGATCGCTCCAGAGTCGCCACCACCTTCAACCTTCGACATTTCGCCCTTGGACTTGGCCGTTTTTGTCATTGTCTTGGCCATACCTCTCCTCAACCACCACCACCTGATATAGGCGTTCTTTGGAGTTTTTTCGATAGATTATTGAATTCGCCAATATTCACAAGGGGCGATATTGCGCGCCCGACCGCCTTACTTTTGCAACGTTTTAACGATGGAAATCATTAACTCTGCGAGGGCGTACGGTGCGCACGGCACTGTTTGACGCTTCGCCAGCAATCCAATCCACACTGTCCGAAAGGCGGCCGGCGAGCCACCATGCAACGCACATCCTCCTCATATATCGTCGCCGCAAGACGCACGGCACTGGGTCGGATCGGAGGATTGCACCGAAACCGCCGCATCGACGCCCTGACCGCCCCCGTCATCGAGGCCGCCCTTGACGATTGCGGCCTCTCGCCTGACCGGGTCGATGAGTTGATCCTCGGCAACGCCACGCAGGGAGGCAATCCGGCCCGCCTCGTCGCCCTCTCCGCCGGGCTGAGCGAAACCGCCGCGGCCTGCACCATCGACCGCCAATGCGCCTCCGGACTCGATGCCGTTCTCACCGCTTGCCGCATCGTCTCCGACGGCGAGGCCGATGTCATCGTCGCCGGCGGTGCCGAATCGCTGTCGACCGCCCCTTGGCGCATCGCCAAGCCGAAAAGCCTTTATCACCTGCCTCGCTTTATCGGCGTCGAGCCGTCCTTGATGGACGAGACCGAGGAGCCACATCTTTTCGAGGCCTCCGAACAGCTTTCCCAGCGTCTCAACATCGCCCGCGAGCAGCAGGATGCCTGGGCGCTGAAATCCCACCTCAAGGCTGAAGCCGGCCGCGAGAACCGCAAGTTTGTCGGCGAGATCGTGCCGCTGCGCACCACGCCCGAGGAAGCCAAGGACCAGAGCGCGGCCGCAGGCGCCTCCCCCGAGGACTTTTCGTCGGAGCCGCCCTGGCTTCCCCCGGAAGGCCGCCTGACACCGGCCAACACCAGTGCCATGCACGACGGCGCCGCGATGATGGTTGTCGTCTCGGAAAAGGTCTGGGAGGAACTCGGCCGCCCGCCGGCAATCCGCCTCGTCGCCAGCGTTACCCGCGGCGTCGCGGCCGATAACGAAGCCGGCGCGCCGATGGAGGCCATGCAGAAGCTCTACGACCGGCTCGATGGTTTCAATCCCAAGGATATCGGCCTTGTCGAACTGAGCGAAACCTCGGCCGCCCAGGCCATCGCCTTCTCGACGTCGCTCGGCCTTGAGGACGATCTGATCAACCCTGACGGCGGTGCCGTTGTCCGCGGCCATCCGCTGGCCGCCGCAGGCGCGGTGCTGGTCGTCCGCCTGTTTTCCCGCATGGTCCGCCAGCGCGGTGACGGCAAGCTTCGGTACGGCGTAGCGACGCTGGGCGCCATTGGCGGTATCGGCGTCGCCGCGCTGTTCGAATCCGTCTGATTCTGCCGTAATTGCCGAAATTTAAGTTGAAAACATCCAGGTTGCAGGGGACACCAACCCCATCGGCTTGGGCAAACTTAGGCTCATGGCGTTGAATAGACTGGCGGTAAGTAGCTTATCCTTTTTCCAATAGGGGGCTGATGCGCCGTCTCCATGTCGTCAGGATCAGCGTGCATGATGCATCGTCGGCACACGTCATCGATTCGATTTTCGCACCGGATTTGAGCGGTTCAAGGCCCCGCTGAGATAACGGGGGCAGCATATCAAACGGTACGACAGCCTGCCGAGCGCGCGATAATGAAAGTCGTGCCGGAGCGAATGGGCCTTTCAGGGGTTGGAGCGGAACGAATGGACATTGTGGCACTGGTCGACTCACTCAAGCCCGCATTCGATTGGATCGCAGCCAACTGGCAGATCCTCGCCCTCGCCTTCATACTTTACGCCGTCTTCCTGTGGTCGCGCGGCTTTTGGAAGCGCCTTTTCGAGGTCGTAGAAAAGCTTGCGTTTTCCAACTGGCAGCTTGCCCTCCTCGGCGCCACCGGTCTGATTCTTTCGCTCGCCTCAGGCTGGACCACCTGGGACGGTATGCGCAATTTCACCAACGAACCGCTGCTCTCCTTGATGATCACCTTCGGCATCCAGGGCGTGATGCTGATCGTCGCATGGCTCATCGGCGAAAGCTTCGCTTCCGGCATGAACGTCAATCGTTCGGTGCGCAGCGAGCGCGCGGGTTTTGCCGGTCACGGGTTCGAATGGGTCGCCGGCGCGATGCTCGGCATCGTCATCGTCGGCGGAACCATCGTGCTGATCGTGCGTGCGCAGGAAGCCGCAACGCCGCTTCTAACGAACGACCAGCTATTGTTCGGCGCGGTCGCGCTGGCGTCACTGGCCCTCGTCGCGATTCTCCAGGGCGACCTCCTGTCGCCCTACGTCCAGAGTTCCAAGATCATCCTGCGTAACGCGGTGTTGTGGGTGATGTTTCTCGCCTGCATGGCGACCTCCGTCTTCTTTTCGTTCGACTCGCTGTTCTCGACGATCTTCCCGCAGTCCGAACGCATCCGCGCCGCCGAGTTGCGTGCCCAGAACCAGGTCGCCGGTATCGTTTCCGACATCGGTCAGACCATCGCCACCCGCCGCCTGCAGGAAGCCGAAGCGCTGTTTTCATCGCCGGGCTGGCTGGCCTACGAACGCCAGCTCGACAAGCTCGCCGGCAAAGCCCAGGGCGCACAGGCAGCGATCGAGGATCATTTCAACCAGCAGATCGAACAGCGCAATACGCAGCGCTCAGCGCACCAGGAGCGCCTCGCGTCCGCCGAGAGCCAGCAGTCGGGACTGAAGATCAAGTCGATTCAGCTCAATGAGGAAATCTCGCGCCTGCAGGCTGAACGCCCCGAAGCCGCCGCCGCCGTTGATCGGCAGCGCCAGGTCGTTTTGGAAATTCAGCGCCGCCTCGACGAACAGCGCGCCAAGGTACTCGCCGAGGAAAAGGGCGTCGAGGGCACGGGCAAAGTCGGCCGCGGCCAGCAGTGGCGCACCGAAAAGGCCGCCGAGGAACGCATGCGCGCCGAAATGCAGGTCGCCAACGAGCGCCTCGGCGCACCCCAGAAGCGCATGAATTCAATCGACGAGCGCGTCGCCACGATCAAGGCCGAACTCGCCCAGATCGAGGGCCAGCTGGCCCAGCTGCAGGGCGAAGCTCAGACCGCCGAACAGCGCATCAGCAATCTCGAAGCTTCGACCGGCACCGCGCAGGACAGCCTCAAGGTTGATCCCTCCAGAGTCCTGCCGTCCTTCGAGCGCGCCAAGGTTGCCTTCCGCCAGGATCCAACCGCAGTCGGCCTGACCGACCTGCAGCTGCAGTGCACCAACCTGCTCGGCGCCATGGCCGCGACGCAGTCCACCAAAGAAAGCGTGCGCGAGATCGATTGCGATCCCAAGAGCGCCAGTGAAGCAGCGTCCGTCGTCTTTGCCCTCAACAACGGCACCAGCGTCTTCAATGCCAATTGCGCCGGCGGCGAGCGCCTTGAACAGCTCGGTTCGACTGACGCGCTGTTCGGCTTCGCCAGAAAATGCCTGTCCGACTCGGGGCTTCCCAGCAAGGACACCGATGCGCTACGCACCAAGATCAACTTCGCCGAGTTGAACCGCGACGACAAGGCCCACCGCTTCGTCGTCACCTGGAACGCATTCGGCGACGGCAACCGGCTCGCCTATCTGGCGCTCGCCATCGCCATTGCCATCGACGCCCTCGTGTTCATGTCCGGCCTGTTCGGCGCCAACGCCGTGCGCTCGCCGCTGCAGGATGTGCCGCGTCGTCAGGCCCGCTCCGCCCAGCAGCTCGAAGCGGTCATCGAAAACGCGCTGCAACCCCATCCCTACGAGAACGCCCGCGCCGCCATCGCCGCCATGCGCCCGATCGAATCCCGCAATGGCTTCACCCAGCGCGTCACGCTGAGCGACCCCTCGATCCCCGATTACGACGCCGTCCTGAACGTCCTGAACGCCGCCTGTTCGATTGGTGCGGCCACCGAAGATCAGGAGCGCCCCGACAGCTATCTCGTCCGCCCGGAGTTGTTCGAGTTCCTCTCGATTCTGTCGCACCGCCACTACAAGGCCAACGACGAGCACCGCCGGCTTGCCGAACTGAACCGGTTGATCACGGTCGCGCTGCAACCCCACGTCGGCGATCACGCCGCCGTCGTCCTGCACAACATGCACCCGATCAACGAACACAACGAGTTCACCTCCGAGGTCCTGTTCAAGGAAATCGAAGACGCCGAAAAGCCGATCGTGAAGCGTGCCCTCAACGCCGCCTCCGTGCTGAGCTTTGTGAAGCGCGACACCCGTCCCGGCGAGGCTGACCGTTTCTACGTCCACCGCGATCTCTACAAGACGCTCATGAATATCGCAGCCGCCAATCAGCCGACCGGCATGTGGCGCGAGCAGCGCCCGATGCTTACCGGTGCGGCACCCGGCGCCCGCGACGGCGGCAGGCTCTCGGCTCAGCCAAGGCAGGTCGCCGCAGCACCGGCGCAACAGCCCGCTCTTTCCGACCACTCGATGAAGCCGGCCGCCGGCCACGTCGCCGATCAGGATATCGACGAGGATACCGCCGTCCTCTATGCCGAACGCATGCTCGCCCCGATCGGGCTCGACTACACCGACGTCCGGGGCCTTTTGACCTACCGGGAAATGCAGCGGGCACTGGGCGGTGTACGCAAGGCTCTCGAGGAACAAAGTCTCGACAACGCCCATCTGAAGTCGATGTTGCGCGAGTTCGAGGATGGCGCCAGGAATGGGATTGCCAAGGCCTATTCACAACTTCGCGGAAACCTCAATGGCGATAAGGAAAAGAATGCTGTCGCCGCCATGGTCGAAGAAAAGTTGATGCAGTTGTGCAGCCTGATAATCCTCCTGCCGAAGCTCGACATCTTCCAACAGCTCATTGAGGCTATGGATCGCAAAGCCATCGACCAGGACGATCATGCCCCTGAGGACTTGACCGTTCTGCAACAACTCGTCGCCGCTCGTGAAATCCTGCTCGCTGGCGATGTTGACGCCCCTGAGACCTGGCAGAGCGCCGCCCAGGCGTTGCGCGAAAGCGGCAATTCCGGTGAGGACGCCGACGTTCTTCCCTTCCGCAACTCGCGCGGCACTTCAACCGGAAGCGCGTAAGAGCTAGAGCTTTCTAGATTTAGGTGGAAGCACTTCAAGGCCGCGACTGTGGCCCGGCGCGAGCGCCGCCCCCGCGGACGGCCAGGCCGATAGGCCGACTGGCCCGTGAGCGAAAAAGAAAGATTGTTTCCGCGTAAAGCGGAAGCGATCTAATCGCACCCAACTCATGGCCGGCTCGAACTCCGACCATGACCTCGCCCAGACCACACAGCACATTTTCATTCTGGACCACGCGAAGAAACCTGTGTCCTCTTCGCAACACCTCTTGCCCTACATTATTCTGCCGCGATTGATCCCGGTATTGCCACAACCCCTGCGCCATTCCGCCTCAGGGCGCTCTTAGCTTCCGCGCCATCGCTTATTCGCTAGGAGTCATTCCCATTATGTCGATAATCCGCCCCATTCGAACCGCGGCGATGACCGCGGCCCTCGTTCTCGGCCTCAGCATATTCGCCCTTGCCCTCGGCATTCTGCTCGCCGGCTTCTCGAAGCTGCAGGCTGCGGAAGTCAAACTTTCCGCCGGCCTCGGCCAGTCCGTGATCCCGACGGAAGGTGGCAAGGTCTACCTGCGCCTGAGCCTCAAGGCGCTCGCTCATGAAGTCAGCGAAAGCCGTTCCCCGCTCAATATCGGTCTCGTCCTCGACCGTTCCGGCTCGATGCAAGGCAAGCGCATCGAAGCCGCCAAGGACGCAGCCCGCATGGCGCTTTCACGCCTAGGCCGCGACGACATCGTGGCCCTCGTTGCCTACAATCACAACGTCGACGTGCTGCAGCCGGCCCGTCGTCTCGACAGCCACGAGGCGTTCACCGCGGCAATCGACCGGCTGCAGGCCGATGGGCGAACAGCTCTGTTCGCGGGCGTCTCGGAAGGCGGCCGTCAGGTCGAGAAGAACTACCGCGAGCGCCAGATCAATCGCGTCATCCTCATGTCGGATGGACTTGCCAACGTCGGTCCATCCTCGCCCGCCGAGCTGGCGAAGCTCGGCCAGGAACTCGGCGGCAAGGGCATCTCCGTCACCACCATCGGCCTCGGCCTTGGTTACAACGAAGACCTGATGCAGCGGCTTGCTCTTGCCAGCGACGGCAACCACGCCTTCGCCGAGACGCCCGATGACCTCGTCAAGATCTTCAACTCCGAGTTCGGCGACGCGTTGTCGATTGCCGCCCAGGACATCGAGATCGTCGTCGAGGTCCGCGCCGGCTTCAAGCCCGTCCGTGTACTCGGCCGCGAGGCGGAAATCGATGGCTCGAAGGTCAAGGTCAAGCTGAACCAGCTCACGGCCCTCAACGAGCGCTATCTTATTCTGGAACTCGACGCCTCCCGCTCGGCGCCCGTCGCGGAAACTGATGTTGCCACGATCGAAACCGACTACCTCGATCTGCAGGCCGGCGAACGCCGCAAGGTAACGGCGCGCATCAGCGCCGCGATCTCCGATGACGGCGCCCGGCAGGAATCGAGCCGCAACAACGAGGTCATGAGCGAGATCACCACGCAGATTGCGACCGAGCGTTCCGAGAAGGCCGTCGAACTGCGCGACAAGGGCGATCTCGCGGGCGCACGCCAGCTCTTGCAGCAAAACGCGACGATCCTGTCGAATTCGCGCGCCTCGCTGGCCGCTGGCGAAGCCCCTGCTTCGCCGCAAGCCTTGAAGGAACTTGAAAGACTCGAACACGACAACTCCGTCGCCGCCGAGAACCTTGACCCGGAAAAGTGGGCCAAGACCCGCAAGGCGATGCGCTACCAGCAGCACAAGGCCAAGCAGCGCCAGTCCTATTGAGGAGTTCGCGTCTGATCGAGCTACCCGCGCCCGCTTCCTTGCATTCGCGTGACAGGAGGCGGGCGCGGCCTCGGACGAGGGGCGCGATCAAGCCTCAAAGGCCACGACGCTCTGATCCTGTTCGCCGAGCCCGTCGATGCCAAGACGCATGACGTCACCGGCTTTGAGCCATTTCGGCTCCTTCATTCCAAGCGCCACCCCGGGCGGCGTGCCGGTCGTCACCACGTCTCCCGGCTCCAGCACCATGAACTGGGAAACATACGACAGCATGTAGGGGATCTTGAAGATCATCGTTGCCGTCGATCCGGTCTGCCGGCGCTCGCCGTTGACGTCGAGCCACAGCCCGAGCGCGTCGAAATCGACTTCATCCGGCGTCACCAGCCACGGCCCCAGCGGCCCGAACGTCTCCGCGCACTTGCCCTTGCACCATTGCCCCGACCGCTCGATCTGGAAATGCCGCTCGGAGATGTCATTGCAGATACAGAACCCGGCGATGTGGGAAAGTGCGTCGGCTTCTGTAACGTATCGTGTCGGCTTGCCGATTACGAACGCAAGCTCGACTTCGTAGTCGAGTTTCTGGCAGTCGCGCGGCATCATGACGTTGTCGTTCGGCCCGACGATGCAGTTGCCGAGCTTGTTGAAGATCACCGGTTCGCGCGGAATCCGCAGGCCCGCTTCGGCCGCATGGTCGGCATAGTTGAGACCGATGGCGATGAAATTGCGTACATGCCCGACCGGCGCCCCGATCCGCACGCCCTCCGGCGCCATGGGCAGGCGCTCGACATCGAGCTGGCGCAGCTTTTCCAACGCCCCCGGACAAACGCCTGCCCCCGAATAATCCGGCACATGTCCAGAAGCGTCCCGAAGTCTGCCCTGGCTATCGAGTATCCCAGGCAATTCCGCGCCGGGCGCGCCAAACCGAACGAGCTTCATTGCTTGCGTCCTCCTGGAGAATTTCAGCGATCACCGACCGCAGAACACGGGTTTGCACGCTGACAACCGCCTTTTTTTAACACCATGAAAGCACCGACTCAGGCATCCTGCGGCTAATATCGCATGGGCTCAAGTGGCGATGGGCGCACCAGGAACTTGCAGGCTATTGTGGTCTGGACGTATTGTGCTCACCATACGGACGGACTTCGCCGCCATGCACTCGATTTAGGCGACGGTAATTTGACTTTGCATGTGTTACCAACCCTTCAGAGCAGGGAACTGTCACGTTTCAGTGGCGACATCACCGGACATGATCACGTCGAACCAGGATCAAGTGGAGATGATGGACCGGGCGCCTGCCGCGGCGTCCGCCACGACGCGTCGCCGCTTTGGCCTGACCGGTCAGGAATTACGCAAGAGGCTGTCGCGCTGGCGCCGGGGCATAATGTTCGTCGCCCTTTTCAGCGTCATCATCAACTTCCTGATGCTGACCGTACCCATCTACCTGATGCAGCTCTCCGATCGCGTGCTGTCGAGCCGCAGCCTCGATACCCTCGTCATGCTGACGGCGGGCGCCGTCGGCGCGATCCTTCTGCTGGCTCTCTTCGACATCGTGCGCCGCTATATCCTGACCCGGATCGGCATGCGCCTGGAGACGGAACTGGGCGGCCCGCTGCTCGCCGCCTCCATCGATCAAACCGCGAGCGGCACCGGATCCGACATCCAGGGGCTGCGCGACCTCGCCGCCGTGCGCGGCTTCATTTCGGGACCTGTTGTCCCCTTGCTGTTCGATCTGCCCGTCGCCCCGCTCTATATCTTGATGGTCTTCCTCATCCATCCCGATCTCGGCTGGATCGCGATCGGCGGCAGCGTGCTCTTGCTGATATTCGCGCTGGCCAACCAGTACGTCACGTCCGCGCCGATGTCGTCTGCCAGCGGACACGCCATGGCAGCACTCGGCCGCGCCCAGGCGCACACCCGCAACGCCGACGCCGTCCGCGCCATGGGCATGCTCCCCGATTGCGTGCGCGCCTGGGGCGAGGAGAACCGCGATGCCCTGCACAGTCAGCGAGTCGCCAACGACCGCAACGCGATCGTCTCCGGGCTGTCGAAGCTGTGCCGGCTGGTTTTGCAGATCGCCATTCTCGGCTGGGGCGCCTACCTGACGCTGGGCAACGAAGTCACCGCCGGCATGGCCATCGCAGCCTCCATCATCGGCAGCCGTGCCCTGGCACCGATCGAGGGCGCGATCGAAGGCTGGCGCAGCCTGCTCTCGACGCTTCAAAGCTACGGCCGGGTCAAGCAGGTCCTGGCCCGCGCGTCCGCCCGCTCCGAGCGGATCGAATTGCCGGTCCCGCACGGCGACGTCGCTGTCGAGCAGCTCACCTATCTGGCGCCCCTGTCACGAGATGCGATTGTCAAAGGCATCACCTTCGATATCCCGCGCGGCACGCTTGTCGCATTGATCGGACCGACGGGAGCCGGCAAGTCGACACTCGGACGGATGCTGGTCGGCGCCATCGAACCAACCAACGGCTCGATCCGCCTCGACGGCGCCGATCTGCAGAACTGGGACGCCCTCCAGCGCGGCGACTACATCGGCTACCTGCCGCAAGGCGTCGAACTGTTTCCAGGAACCATCGCTGAGAACATCGCGCGCCTGCGCGACGATGCGACCGACGAAGCCATCGTCGCGGCGGCGAGGTTTGCCGGTTCGCACGATCTCATCCTGCGCCAGAAGCACGGCTATGAGACGATGATACAGCTTGGCGGCATGCCGCTTTCGGGCGGCGAGCGCCAGCGCGTCGCGCTCGCCCGCGCTTTCTACGGCTCCCCGAAACTCGTCGTACTCGACGAGCCCGACGCCAACCTCGACCGCGACGGCGAAACCGCACTCGCCAAATGCTTATCTGCAGCCAGGGAGCGCGCCATCACCACGATCATCATCACGCAGCGTCCCGCGATGCTACGCTACGTCGACCGCATCCTGGCTCTGACCGACGGCAAGATCGAAGCCTACGGACCGCGCGACAAGCTGCTGCGCCGGCCGGTCGAAACGCAGACGCCCGCCAACCAGGATCCAGGCTCGCATCCCGACAAGGTCGCAATGACCACCTCACTTGGTCCCGGCAAAGGCGCCAACACGAACTGATCGCCGCGACCGGCGCCCGACAGCTTCTGGAGAGAGCAGATATGGCCCGCACTTTCACGCCGAGCGAGCGCTCCTCCAACGCCTTCGACGACTGGCACAAGTCGGTCCGTCGCAGTTACTGGGGACCGGCCATCTTCGGCCTCGTGACCCTTGTCGGCCTGTTCGGCAGCTTCGGCATCTGGGCCTCCACCGCCGAACTGGCGAGCGCCACCGTCGCCCACGGCGTCTTCGTCGCGACCGGCACCAACAAGACGATCCAGCACCTCGAAGGCGGCATCATCAGCGAAATCCTTATCGAGGAAGGCCAGAAGGTCGAGGCCGGCCAGCCGCTCGTTCGCCTCGACGCCGAACGGGTCGGCGCCGAACTGCGCCGGCACGAGTTGCAGCACAAGACGCTGGCGGCAACCATCGCCCGTCTTTCGGCCGAACAAAGCGACGCCGAAGCAATCGCGTTCCCGCCCAAACTCCTGCAAACCGACAATGACGCGGAATTCAAAGGCATCATTGACTCGCAGCGCAACCTTTTCGACGCGCGGCGCGCCAAGCACCGCGATGAAATCAACATCCAGAACAGGCGCGTATCTGCGATCAAGGAAGAAATCGGCGGATTGCTGGCGCAGCGCGACGCCGCGGTAGACCAGTTGAAGCTCCTGGAAAAGGAGCTCGCCATGAACGAGGGCCTGATGGAAAAAGGGCTTGCGCGGCTGCCGACGGTGCTGCAGTTGCGCCGTGCTGCCGTCAAGCTCAAGGGCGATATCGGCCAGTTCACCTCAAGCATCGGCCAGGCCCGTCAGCGCATTCTTGAGACGGAAGGCGAAATCCTGTCGATCAAGTCACGGCACGCCCAGGAGATGGCCGACGAGTACCGCGACACCCGCACCAAGCTCGACGATGCCGCCGAACGCCTCAAGGCCGCAAGCGACGTCGACAAGCGCTTGACGATCACCGCGCCGGTTCGCGGTGTCGTCATCAAGTTGCACTACCACACTCCCGGCGGCGTCGTCGGCCCCGGCGAGAAAATCATGGACATCCTGCCGATCGACGAGAAGCTGCTTGTCGAAGCCTTTGTGCGCCCGCAGGATATCGACCGGGTCCGCCGCGGACTGGCCGCCGACCTGCGCCTTTCGGCACTCAACCAGCGCACCACGCCGGTTCTGTTCGGAGAAGTCATTTACGTGTCGGCCGACACCATCGAGGGCAAACAACCAGGTGAGCAGTACTATATTGCGCGCATAGCTATTCCAGATGACCAGCTTCAACGGATCCAGGATGTCGAGATCTCTCCCGGCATGCCTGCGGAGGTCTACATAAAGACCGGCGCCCGCACCCTCGTTGAGTATATCGTGAGGCCTGTGACCGACAGCTTCTCGCGTGCCTTCCGTGAACAGTGACCCCTCCACACCGGCTTGCCGAGTGTGGAGCAACAAAGACTCCACACCGGCTTGCCGAGGGTGGAGCAACAAAGACCCCACACCGGCTTGCCGATCGTGGAGCACAAAAGACCCCTTCTCGCAGCGAGACGCGGACGGTGTCGGATCGCAGCCATTCGGCAGTTAACGACCGAGAGCCCCGGCGCAAATAACCAATTCGCCGCAAAAAAGCTCAACTCTTGCCCAATGTCCGAAATGAAGCTGGATATCGCAATGAACAGGTGCTGGGCTTGGTAATGTTGAGAAATAGCGTACTCCAACTGATTCTCGCAGCCCTTGGCTTCGCTGCGTTCGCGCCTGGCCCCCTCAGTGCCGCCGACGTGGTATTGCGCATGAAGGGCGGCGCCTTCGAGATCAATGGCGACCTCAAGGCCTTCGACGGCAAGAATTTCATCATCAAGTCGCCGGATCTCGGCTTGGTTGAAATGGACGCCACACGCTTCGACTGCATTGGCGCAGGCTGCCCGGGAAAAGCTGCAAACAGCATCGTACCCCAGATCACTGGCGCAGCAATCGCGCCTTATATCGCCACCGGCAACCTCGGCAACGCGACCTTCATTGGTGGCAGCGCCATCGGCACCCAGTTCGTTCCCGAACTTGTTGCATCCTATGCAGCCGCCAACGGCTTGACGCTGGAAAAAACGGTTGGCCGCGATGACAGAGATCTGGTCTTTTCCTTTGCCGGCAGCGACGGCGCCAGCGTCGGCCGCCTCACCATCATGCGCCGCGGCGAAACCGCTGGCATGAGAGCCCTGTTGATCGGCGACGCCGACCTCGTATGGTCCTCGCGCCCGATCACCGGCCCGGAAGCCGCAAGCTTTGCCAGCCAGGGCTTCGACATGCGAGCGCCCGGCAACGAGCACATCTTCGACCTCGACGCTCTCGTCGTCCTCGTGCACAAGGACAACCCCCTGCTGACTCTGACGCAGGACCGCATTGCTGCGATCTTTTCCGGCCAGATCAAGGATTGGGCGGAACTTGGCGGCCAGCCCGGCCGCATCAATGTCTATGCCCCGATTGCCACGATGGGCACCTGGACGACATTCGACGACACGGTTCTGAAGCCGCGCAATCTAACGCTTACCCCCGATGCCACACGGCTACCCACGGCGGTCGAATGGTCCGATGCGGTGGCCGCCGACCCGAACGGCATCGGCGTAAACATGATCGCCTACGTTCGCAACGCCAAGGCCCTCAACATCGAGCAAAGTTGCGGCCTGATCTCCAAGCCGTCGGTTTTCACCGCCAAGACCGAGGAGTTTCCACTCGCCCGCCGGCTCTATTTCTACACCAAGGGCGAACCGGGCTCGCGCCTTGCCCGCGAACTCCTCGCCTATGCAATTTCACCGCGCGCCCAGGAAGCCCTGACCAACGCCCAGTTCGTCGACCAGGCCCCCGAACTCCTCCCCTTCCGCGAACAGGGCGGTCGCATCGCCTATGCATTGAATGCGCAGGATGAAGACTTCCGCCTCGAAGTGATGCGCAACCTTCTCTCCGACATCTCGCCGGCAAGCCGGCTTTCGACGACGTTCCGCTTCGCGCTCGGCTCGGCCTTCCTCGACAGCAAGGCCCAGGAAGACGTGCGCCGCCTCGCGCAGGAACTGAAGAAACCCGCTTATGGCAACCGGTCTGTGATGTTGTTCGGATTCGCGGATGCCGCCGGCAAGTTCGAAGTCAACCAGCAGGTCTCGCTTGCGCGCGCCGCAACCGTCGCCGCCGCATTGAAGTCGGCCGGTTATGAGGGTGCCACTGCCAAGGCCTACGGAGAACTCGCGCCCGTTGCTTGCAACGACAGCACCGACGGCCGCTACCTGAATAGACGCGTCGAGGTTTGGATCAAATAGCTTCGACAGGCCCGGACGGCAGCGTCCTGGTCGTCAAAGACTGGAAACTTGAGTGTACCAACAAGACGCCATGTAACGATCGATCGGGAACTTGAGAAAGAACAATGGGGCTGATGACACAATCCATTCTGCTTGCCCGATCCGCCATTGCCGTGTTGCTGGTTGCGATCTCGCTTGCCATTCCGACATTGGCCGCCCCACCCGCATGGGCCGCCTGGAAACCGACCAAGCCGATCACCTTCATCGTCATGGCCGGCCCGGGCGGCGGAGCCGACAAGGCCGTTCGTTTCCTCGTCAAGACCATGACCGAGCGCGCGCTCGTCGACGTACCTTTCGAGATCGTCAACATCGCAGGCAATTCGGGCGGCGACGCGCTGGCCGAGTTGCAGCGCCGCCGCGGTGACGATCATGCGATCCTGTTCACGCTCAACAGCTTCTACACGACACCGTTGAAAAAGCCCGAACTGAAGATCGACATCGGCACGTTCACGCCGATCGCGCGGCTGGCACAGGACGTCTTCCTCCTCTGGGTCAATTCCGACCGCAAGGACATCAACAGCATCGATGATTTTGTCAAAGCCGCGCGCGCCAAGGGCAAGGACTGGGTGATGGCGGGCACTGGCACCGGCGCCGAAGACAACCTTCTGACCGACTTCTTCAACTCGATGTACGGGCTCAACATCACTTACCGGGCTTTCAAGGGCGGCGGCGCCGTCGCCAAGGAACTGGTCGAAAACAAGTGCGATTCAACCGTCAACAACCCCTCCGAACTGGCCAAATACTACGCCGATGGGCTGGTCAAGCCGATTGTCGCGATCACGCCCGAGCGTCTCGATCAGTTTAAGCGCACTCCCACCCTCAACGAGACGGGCATGTCCTTCCACTATTACATGCAGCGCTCCGTCGTCGGCGCTCCTGCCATGAACCCCGATGCCCAGGCCTTCTACGGCGACTTGTTCAAAAGGCTTTTCGAATCACCCGAATGGCAGGACTATCGTAAGAAGAACAGCCTCAGCGGCGAACTGCTGTCGGGCGTCGGCCTCAAGACCTACTGGGCCAAGGAGCAGGAAAAACATCGGCGCTGGAAAATGACTATCGAGGTGCTCCAGGCCCTCAGCCCGCGGGTCGGCCAATAGCTGTTTCCGGCTGCGGAAGCGCGGCTCGAATGCGGTCGCTCATTCGCCGTCGTGCCTGACGCGCGCTTCGACCGGCGCGAGATCGGCGGCGTTGGCGTTCGGCAGCGCTACGCCCGCGCACAGCGCTGGCCCGACGGCCGGTTCGACGGTCGTAACCCTATCCACGCATTGTCGGTCATTTTGCTTGATGTTGCCTTGCCGAGGCCTCGAATGTGCGGAAATGTGCGCACGCCCCCCGCGCCGTGCAGCCGGCGCAAGTGAGAATGAGCCTCCCGCCATGTCGAGCGACCCGCAGGTATCCAACGACGACAGTCAAGCCATCGCATTGAAGGTCCGCGAGGAAATCGCCCGCCGGCGCATTACCCGCCAACAGCTCGCCGTCGACGCACGCATCAGCCTGTCGACCTTGGAGAAAGCCCTGTCGGGCCGCCGCCCCTTCACCATCGCCACGCTGGTCCGTCTCGAAGAGGCACTGGGGCTGAGCTTGCGCGGCCGCCCCAATGGCAACGGTTCGGCAATGGCCGAGACGATTACCTCCCTGGCGCCGGAGAATCTCGGTTCGTACTCCCGCCCCGCCGTCACCTGGATCGAGGGCGCCTACCTGACCCTGCGGCCATCCTTTGGCGATAGTTCCGCCGTCTATGCCTATCGCACTGAAATCGCCTGGGATGAAGCCACGTCCAGCCTCGCATTCCGCGAAGCCGAGCGATTGGATCACGCCTTCACCCAGTGGGGACAGGTCTCGATCCCGCACCAGTCGGGCCACATCTACCTCGTAACCAACCGGCACGGCCAGTTCCGCCTCGTCGTCGTCTCGCGACCGCTCATCAACGGCGAGATGCTCGGCATCCTGACTACCCTGCAGGCCGGACGCGGAGCCCAGCTCATTCCGGTCTCGACGCCGATCGCGCTGATACCGATCAAGAAGGCGAAGAAGGTACACTTCGGCCGCATCGCCGCCGGCCACGCCGCCTATACCGAGTACAGCGCCATCCTGCGCCGCTCCGTCGACGAGCCGTTCGCACTGCTTTTGTCTCCGGGCCGCCGCTAACGCTCTTCACAAGGACGCTTTTACTAAACGGTCCGCCGTGAATCGATGAGATGATCCTTCACGCCCTGCCGGTCAGCATCCACCCGCAGCTTCTTCAATTCGATGAGCCCGCGGTTCAATTCCGCACCAAGAATAATGATGATCGCTGTCACCTGGAAAAAGATCAGGGCCACCATCAGCTGCGAGAGACCGGCATAGAACCGGCTGTAATCGCTGAATTCGAGATAGTAGGAATAAAGCCCGGCGACGGCGACCCAAAGAAAGGTCGATAGCGCCACGCCCGGCAGCACGTCGCGAACGCTGCGCTGGCCGGCGGCCAGCCACAGATGCAGCGCGAGCAGCTGAGTGCCGATCACTCCTGCGGCCAGCAGATAACGGAACCCGAACGCCAGCCACGTCGAATCGAGCAGCGACTTCAGCCAAGAAGGTTCGAATTTTGCAGCGATCCCCGGGCCGACGATGATCGCCCATGTCAGCACCAGCATCGAGAGCGCGCTGATCAGGACGAACAACATGCTGCGCAGCAGGACGAGCGGATACATCAGCGTTTCGTACTCGCGATAAGCACCATTCAAGGCCGCACGCAGCGTTTCGATGGCGCTTGTCGCAAAGAACAAGGCGATGCCGCCACCAACCGTCAGGAGGTCGATACGGGTGTTGCTCATGATCGCCACGACCTGCGGCGCCAGCACGCTCGCGACGTCCTTTGGCAGGATATCGAACAGGTGCGTGACGGCATTCTTCGCCAGCTCCGGCGTGCCGATCAGACCGGCGAGTCCGGCAAGGAAGATGCAGAACGGAAATATCGATATGATGAACGAATAGGCGACGGCGCCGGCAAGCGAGAAGCCGGAATGTTCATAAAGCCGGTAGATGGCCTTGAAGAGTTCGCTTCGTTCTTCGCTCATGCCTTCGCCTTCAATTGAGTGGTAACGAACGGTGCGCCGAAAGGTTCACCCGGCTGCCCTATTAAGCGTCGAACCCGGCGCTCAAGCGGCAGGAGCGCTGAAAGCGTTACCAAACCCGGCGAAACACCACAATGCGTTGCTCTGCGTTATGGACGGGGCACCCCCCAAATGCTTGAATGTAAAGCGATAACACGCATGGTTCCGGCCTTCTTGTGCGATTAATCTCGACGCAGGCCGCACCCGGCAGCGCTACGTGGAGCATGATTTCGATGGGGGATGTCCGCTCAAGCCCAGGCGATACCCAAAACGAGGTTTCGAGTTCCAGCCGGCTCCCTTCAAACTCATGGGCTGCTCATGCCGGCGGCGGCGGTGAACAGAAGGCGACGATCCATAAGGCGCCCCCGGAAAGCCGGCCGCGGACCAGGCCTCCGCTTGATCCGGACAGCCCCGACGACCTCACGGGTATCCGCGGAATCGACCGCGCGCTTGCCGACAAGTTGCAACGCACCGGGATTACCCACTTCGACCAGATCGCCGACTGGTCGCCGACCGATGTCCGCAGCCTCAGCGCGGCGCTGTCCCTCGGCCGCTCGATCTACGCACAAAACTGGATCGAGCAGGCAGCCAGGCTCGCCCGAATGCGGCGTGACGCGGAGATGCGTGGCACCGCCAGCCAGAGTAGACCAGCGGCAGGCAGCAGCGAGTCGCGGCAACTGCGAAGCATCGCCTCGCTGGTCGCCTCCGCTGCCTCCGCCATTCGCGCCCGTGTCCGAATGAACGAGGCGCGCGAAAAACCCGCTCCCCATGGGCAATATCCTTATCAAGCGACCACCACGCCGGTGTCCGCAAATACTCCTGCCTTTCCGCGGATGATCGATCCGCTGGAACTGGCAACACGCGTTACGGCGAAATTTCGCCAGATCGGCGCCGCCGCAGGGATCGCCGCAGCGGCTTTTCCCAAGCAGGACATTCTTCGTTCCGTAAAGCCGGAGGCCAAACCGGACGCCAGTCCCGAAACCGCGCCCGAACCGGCGGCCATCCTGGAACCGGTACCGGCCGATTGGCATTCGCCCGCCACAGCAACCGAAATGGCCGCCGAAGCGACAGCCGAACCGACGCCGATTGAAGCCGCACTTCGGGCCTGCAACGCACCCTCCCCGGCGACTGACGCCGCGCCGCGATTGCCCGACGACCTGCGCTTGATCTCGAACCTGCCCCAGGACGTGTCTGACAGGCTCAACGCTCTCGGCATTCGGTACTTCTACGAGATTGCGTCGTTCAATGCCGACGACATCGCCGCTCTCAGCGTCGACTGCGCCCTAGGCGAACGCGTCAACCGGGAGTGCTGGGTCGAGCAGGCCGCAATGCTTGCAACCGGCGCGATAACGAAGGCTGCCGGCCGCCGGGCGCGTGGCGAATTGTCGTGCCTGACGGCCTCTCCATCGGCCCCGCTCGAACGCGAGCATGCAGCGTTTGCGGCCCTGATCACAAGGCCCGCGGTCAGCCACGGCGATACGGCAGCGCCCGGCATCGAGGTCGACGAACCCTGTCCCGACGCCCCCGAAGGAACGCCGACGCCTTCCGTCAAACCCGGTCCGCCGCTCGTAACCGTAGCGCCAGTAGCCGTCGCCGATGCCGCCGTCGAAGCGGTTCCGGCTACTGCTTCTCCGCGTGCTCCGGCAACAGCGTCAGCCGATGACAGGCGCGACGACCCCGCCGGATTTCCCGACCACGAAGAGGCGGAAGTCACCATCAGACCACGAGCGCCCACTCCAACTGGCGCGTCAACGGGCATTTTCAGTTTCGATGGCGGATCTGACCTCCATGCGGATGCCTTTGCCGAGCCCGCGGAACCCGGCTCGATGGCTTCGCAGTTGTCGCAACGCGACCGGTCGGAAAACAGCGATCCGGCCGGACAGAGCAATTATCTCCGGCATGTCGCAGAAGCCTTCGTCGAGATCGTCCCGGCTCGGCCCGCAACACCGTCCCGACCTCGGCCCAGTCAAACCGCTGCGCCGGACGCCGTCGCGGCCTCCACGCTTGCCGACATCGCCGCAGCACCGAAGTCCGTAAACCGTTTTCTGAAGGCTTTGCGCGGTCATTAGGCGCTTTCGCACCCGCGCTCTGGCTTTGCTGCTGCGCGAAAAGACCCATTGCCACGCCGGTTTGCGTGGTTATTCTGCGCCGCTGAAGGTTGATGAATCGGCCGTGACCCGGACTCGCAGGTCGCGTTATCCCGCCCAGCGCCCGATCCGAACACAAGTCCACGCAAACGAGAAAGGGACGCCCCCCATGAGCACCGCTGAAATCATTGGCGACGAGACCGGCCTCGCAGATCCGGCCCGGTTCATGGAAGACGCCGCAGCCAGCATCGCCGCAGCCCAACGTATCCTGGATCTCGCAAAATCCGGCGTGCGGACCATTGTCGAGGAAGCTGGAGACGATGTCGATTCCGTGCAGCACGCGATGCATGGCCTCGCCTGGCTTGCGACCACCCTCGAAGGACTTCGCCAACTGCACGCCTGGGCGCAAAAGCTGCGCTCGGAAGGCCGCTTCAGCGACATCGAGGAACTGATCACGCGTACCGGCTTTGCCGAATATCTGAGCCAGATCGCCGGCGGCATCCCGATGAGCCAGCTGGAAATGATCCGCCCGGCCGAACTCGGGATTCCCCGTGCCGAGGTCCGCTCTTTCGAGGACGCAACCGCCAACCTTGTCGCAACCGGCTCCACTGCGGAAGTCAAGGCACGCCTCGCCCAGCTCATTTCGGATGCCAAGGGCGCCACCACCTACGGCGACTCCGGTCTCGACGAAATGTATGCCGAAATCCACGAGCAGATGCGCCGCTTCTCGCAGGCCGAGGTCGTCCCGCACGCCCACGAGTGGCATCTGGCCAACGACTACATTCCGATGGAGATCATCGAAAAGGTTGCCGAACTCGGCGTCTTCGGCCTCACCATTCCTGAGGAACTCGGCGGTCTCGGACTTGGCAAGGAAGCCATGTGCGTCGTCTCCGAGGAACTGTCGCGCGGCTATATCGGCGTCGGTTCGCTCGGCACCCGCGCCGAGATTGCCGGCGAACTGATCCTGCACAACGGCACCGAGGAACAGAAGCAGAAATACCTGCCAAAGATCTCCGCTGGCGAGATCCTGCCCACGGCTGTCTTTACCGAACCCAACGTCGGCTCCGACCTCGCTTCCCTGAAGACCCGCGGCGTCAAGGACGGCGACGTCTACAGGGTCACCGGCCAGAAGACCTGGATCACGCACCCTGTCCGCGCCGACCTCATGACGCTGCTCGTGCGCACCAACCCTAACGAAAAGGGCTACCGCGGCCTGTCCATGCTGCTCGTCGACAAGCCGCGCGGCGATGATGCCAACCCGTTCCCGGCCGAAGGCATGACCGGTGGCGAGATCGAAGTGCTCGGCTACCGCGGCATGAAGGAATACGACATCTCCTTCGACGACTTCGCCGTACCCGAAAGCCAGTTGCTCGGCGGCGCCGAAGGACAGGGCTTCAAGCAGCTCATGAACACTTTCGAAGGCGCCCGCATCCAGACCGCGGCCCGTGCCGTCGGCGTCGCCCAGTGCGCGATGGACCTGGCGCTGAGCTACGCGCTCGACCGCGTCCAGTTCGGCAAGCCGATCTATGCGTTTCCGCGCGTCGCTAATAAAGTCGTCATGATGGCCGCCGAAGTCATGATCGCCCGCCAGTTGACCTATTTTGCCGCCCGCGAAAAGGATCAGGGGCGCCGCTGCGACCTCGAGGCCGGCATGGCCAAGCTGCTCGGCGCCCGCGTCGCCTGGGCTGCCGCCGACAATGCCCTGCAGATCCACGGCGGCAACGGCTTCGCGCTGGAATATCCGGTCTCGCGCGTGCTGTGCGATGCGCGTATCCTCAACATCTTCGAAGGCGCCGCCGAGATCCAGGCCCAGGTCATCGCCCGCCGCCTGTTGGAGCCGGCAAAGGGCTGATCTGTCTCTAAGGATACCGGTGCTGGATTGCCGGGGCCGGAATCCAATTGGAAAGCTCGTACATGACCAACGCCGCCACCGATCTCATCGCACCGCGCCGCCAGTCCATCGCCGTTGACGTCGGCGGCGTGATCGTCGGCGGCGCCGCCCCGGTCGTCGTCCAGTCGATGACCAATACCGACACTGCCGATATCGCCGGCACGGTGGCGCAGGTGGCGGCCCTGGCGCGTGCCGGCTCCGAACTTGTCCGCATCACGGTCGACCGCGACGAGGCCGCCAAGGCGGTTCCGGTCATCCGCGAAAAGCTCGACGCGATGGGCTGCAATGTGCCCCTTGTCGGCGATTTTCATTACAACGGTCACACGCTTCTGGCGGAGAACGCGGCCTGCGCGCAAGCGCTTGCAAAATACCGCATCAACCCCGGCAACGTCGGCTTCAAGGACAAGAAGGACCGTCAGTTTTCGTCCATCATCGAGATGGCGATTCTGTACTCGAAGCCGGTGCGCATCGGCGTCAACTGGGGCTCGCTCGATCAGGAACTCCTGACCCGTCTGATGGATGCGAACGCCACCTTGCCCGAACCCAAGGGCGCCCGCGCCGTCATGCATGAGGCGATGGTCCAGTCCGGCCTTCTTTCGGCCCGCCGCGCCGAGGAACTTGGGCTTGGCACCGACAAGATCATCATCTCCGCCAAGGTCTCGGCGATTCAGGATTTGATCGCCGTCTATACGGCACTCTCCCGCCGCTGCGAATATGCGCTCCACCTCGGCCTCACCGAAGCCGGCATGGGGTCCAAGGGTATTGTTGCCTCATCTGCCGCGATGGGTGTCCTTCTTCAGCAGGGGATCGGCGACACCATCCGTTTTTCACTGACCCCGGAGCCCGGCGGCGACCGCACGCTCGAAGTGCGGACTGCCCAGGAGCTCTTGCAGACTATGGGGCTGAGATCGTTCGTGCCCGTTGTCGCCGCCTGCCCTGGCTGCGGCCGCACCACGTCGACGGTCTTCCAGGAACTTGCCCGCGACATCCAGAACATGATCCGCGACCGCATGCCCGACTGGAAGTCGCGCTATCCCGGCGTCGAGACCCTCAACCTTGCGGTCATGGGCTGCATCGTCAACGGCCCCGGCGAATCGAAACATGCCGATGTCGGCATCTCGTTGCCAGGCACCGGTGAAACTCCGGCCGCCCCGGTATTTATCGACGGCAAGAAAGCCATGACGCTGCGCGGGCCGGCTATCGCCGACGATTTCAAGCAGATCGTCGAGGACTATATCGAAAAGCGCTTCGGCTCCTCATGAGGTTCGATCGTCGCTGACCCGTCCGCGCAATGAAAAAGGCGCGCCCGTTTCGAGGACGCGCCTATTCTTGCATGCAACCGCCCGGTTACGAACTTACTTCGTTCCGGTGCCGTGATGACGGCGCGTGATCAGCGAGACGCGCTCGCTGCGCACATGCGCTACAGCAGCGCGCGGCTGGCGTGGAGCCAGCTTGAACAGCGATTCGCGCGGTTTGCGCTCGAATTTCGGCCAGACGATTTCCCGGCGAACCACCGGAGCCCGCTCGCGGGTGAACAGGTGCATGGCCGGACGCGGCTGGCGCGGAGCCAACTTGAACAGCGATTCGCGCGGCTTGCGCTCGAACTTTGGCCATACGAATTCCCGGCGAACGAGCGGCGCACGCTCGACACGGACGGCAGCGCGCGTGCGCATATCGGAAACGGCCTTGCAGAGGCGGCAGTCATGACCGCGGTCGCGGGCATGCCCGGCTTCCGAAACGGTTGGCACACCGGAAACCGCGACGGCAACGAGAGCTGCAGCGGCAACGAATTTGAACATGTGAATACTCCAGATCTGACCCATGATGCACATCGCATTCCGTGCGCATCGATGCCGCCAAAATGCTGTGATTGCAAAGAAAACTCACCCCAAGCTTGTATGTATGGTTAAGAACGACGGCCGGTCGTCAGCTCTCGTCGCTTCATTTGTCTCGTGCGGCGACGAACTCTGCGGCTTGAACGAGCCGTTCCGCTCTCCTGCCGAACGGCGCCACGGCCGCCTTTGCCTCGCTGACGGCCCGACTTAGCTCCGTCTTGGCCGCGTCGAGACCGATCAGCGAAACCAGCGTCGCCTTGCCGGCCGCCGCATCTTTCGCCACCGCCTTGCCGACGGTTGCCGCATCGCCCTCGACGTCGAGGAGATCGTCGGCAATCTGGAATGCCAGCCCCAATTGCGTTCCATAGGACCTCAGCGCCGACCGGTCTTTGTCGGTGGCTCGGGCGATCACGGCCCCCGCTTCGCAGGAAACACGGATCAATGCGCCGGTCTTCATTGCCTGCAGCCGGCGGATATGGCCGGCGTGGGGCTGTCTCGGATTGCCCAGTTTGTCCGCCTCGAGATCGAGCGCCTGGCCGCCGACCATGCCGCGCACCCCGCTCGCCTCGGCCAGCGCAACGATCAGCCTGGCGCGGACTTCGCCGGCAAGTCCGCCGCCGATCTGGTTCGATCCTGCGGGCGGGGTGGCAAGGACTTCGAACGCCAGCGCCTGCAGCCCGTCGCCGGCAAGAATGGCCGTCCATTCATCGAATTCCTTCCAGACCGTGGGCCTGCCGCGGCGCATTTCATCGTCGTCCATGGCTGGCAGGTCATCGTGAACGAGGCTGTAGCCGTGGATCAGTTCGACAGCCAATGCCGCCGGCAGCGCTGCGTCAGCGCCGATATCGAACAGCTGCGCGGTTTCGAGTACCAGGAACGGTCGCAATCGCTTGCCTCCCCCCAGCACCGCATGCCGCATGGCCGCCGCGAGCCGCTCCGGCACCCCTGCGGCCATTGGGCCACGCAAGAGACGATCAAGTTCGGCTTCCACAAGCGCGCCCGTCCGGCCGAGACTTTCGGCAAAATCCATGGTCCGTATTTCCACTCGTTCCTGCACAGCCGCTCATGTGTAGAATGCAGGGCTTCCCCGCACCAGCGCCGCAGCGTAAAAATCCTTGTCGCGGGACTGGCGCTGGCGGACGTTTGCGCCTATAACCCCGCCTTCAAAGCTCCCCGTGAAAGCGGGCTGAGAGGAATTGGCGCTGCGCCGGTAGCAGGTGATTTTGGACGATTTGTCCAAGCGAAGCCCCGCTATCTGCCGCGCGCCTCCGTGAAAAAGCTGCCTGGAGAAGACCAATGGCCGTTCCAATGAAGAAAGTCTCGCGCCAGAAGCGCGGGTCCCGCCGTTCGCACGATACACTTTCGGCTCCGACCTACGTGGAAGACAAGGAATCCGGCGAGCGCCGCCGCCCTCACCACATCGATCTCAAGTCAGGAAAATATCGTGGCCGCCAGATTCTGGAGCCCAAGTCGGACGTTTGATCGTCGGCAGCGCCGCGTCCAACCGCCCTGCGGCGCTGTTGCCACACGACAGGTGATCATCCGTGAACGCCTCTTGCGCCCCTGAAATGAAAACGCCTTAAAGCTGCGCTACGCCCAACATGCGCTTGCGCAATGTTGGCAGCGAACACAATCCAACATGCGCTTGCGCAATGTTGGCAGCGAACACAATCCAACATGCGCTTGCGCAATGTTGGCAGCGAACACAATCCAACATGCGCCTGCGCAGTGTTGGCAGCGAACACAACCCAACATGCGCCTGCGCAATGTTGGAATAAAAAATAATGCACGGCACGCGCTAACACCGTGTTGGCCAAGCAACGCTGAGCCACGCACGTATTCGGCTGACAGGGGAGTAACGAATGTCGATCAGGTCCTTGCCGCTCATCATCTTCGCGTTCATTTTCTACAACATCGTGGTGCTGCTCGGCGCCAGCGATACCGGCAACGCCGAAAGCATCCTGCGTACGGTCTTCTTCTCGCTGCCCTCATTCCGCTCCGGCGCTGCCGAAGGGGCCGATGCCGTCTACTGGACCTTCACCTGGGGCGATCTCATCATCCTTGTCACGATGCTGCTTCTCTTCGTCGAAATCCTGAAAGCAACATATACCTCGACCGCCAGCCTGCTTGATCACGGACTTTCCATGCTGGTGTTCATCGCCTGTCTGGTCGAGTTCCTGTTGATTGACGCCGCGTATACGAGCGTCTTCTTCCTGCTCATGGTCGCCACCCTCATCGACGTCGTTGCAGGATACACCATCGGCATCCGCGTGGCCCGCCGCGACATCGGATTTGGCAACATGGGCGAGTGAACCCGCCCATCCCGCGTCTGACTTCGGAAAGTGGGCCGGTTGCTCGAAACCGGCCCTTTCCTTTGTCCGCCGGCCCGAAATCCGCCGTTCCCGTGTGCAAGTCGCTTCAACTGTTGTTAGGAGTTTACCTTTAACCTGAGGGATGATGGCCGTTCGCTTCCGAGCCCCGGGCAAGAGCGGAGCCGACGAAGTAGGATTCCTCTGTGAGCTTTTCGCCCCAACCGATGATGGCAGTCAAAGGCCGAGATGACATGCCCAAACCGGACGCAAACAGCGGACCTGCCAGCCCTGGAACCCCGTCGGCGGCGACCGGGCCCGACGGACTGATCGAATCCGAAGCGCTCGACCTTGTCGGCATGCTATCGGCGTTCGACGAAAGCGCTTACGTCTGGGACCTCCACAGCGACTCCCTGTTGTGGGAAGAAAATGCACCGGCTGTCTTGGGCCTCGACGGCGTCGCCGATATCTCGACCGGCAAGCACTTCGAAAACCGTATCGTCCCCGAGCATCGCGCCCGCCGTCTGGTCGCTGTCACCAATTCCACGTCCTGCCCCCATGATCGCGGCGTTCCCTACCGGGTGCAGTACCGGTTCCGCCCCGGCGCGCTGCGCGGCATCGCCTCGATATGGCTCGAAGACCACGGCCGCTGGTGGCCGGACATCGACGGTAAGCCGATCCGCGCCCGCGGCACCATTCGCGTCGTCAACGAAAGCTTCGTCGCCGAGCAGGCCGCGCTTTACGGCTCTGACAGCGATGAGATGACAAACCAGCTCAACCGCACCCGGCTGCCACAGGCGATCGCAGCGGTACTTGGCCGGGCCGAACATCGCCAGACGTCGAGCGCGTTCCTGATGATCGCCGTCAACAACCTCGCCTCCGTCAACGAAACCTTTGGCTTCGATATCGGCGACGAGGTGCTGAACGCCACTGCAAAGATCGTCAAGGGCAAGCTCAGGAGCGGCGACCTGTTGGGCCGCTATTCTTCCAACAAGTTCGGCGTGATCGTTTCCAATTGCGGCGCAGGCGCCATGCGCATCGCCGCCGAGCGCTTCATGCAGGCAGTCCGCCAGACGCCGATCAATACCAGCGCCTGCCAGTTGACGGCGACGATTTCCGTCGGCGGCGTGACCATGCCCGATCAAGCCGGCACCGTGCGCCAGGTCTTCAGCCGTTCCCTGCACGCCCTCGACGCCGCCAAGTCGCGCCGCTTCGACAGCTTCGTCGGCTTCGCCGCCGATACCGACCACGAGTCGATCCGGCAGCGCCGCATCACCATCGCCGACGACATCATGTCAGCCCTCGACGACGACCGCATGCGTCTCGTCCTGCAACCGATCATCAACTCGACGACCCGCAAGGCCGATCTCTACGAATGCCTGTTGCGCATGGAGAAACCGGACGGGTCGATCGTTTCGGCCGGCGAATTCATTCCGTTCGCAGAACAGTTCGGGCTGTTGCGGCTGATCGACAGACGCACGCTTGAACTCTCGGTGGCGCTGCTGCGCAAACATCCCCGACTTTCGCTCTCCGTCAATGTGTCGAGCATGACGACAACCGACCAGGATTGGCTTGCGACGCTGCAGAACCTCTCCGGCAACGACCGCTCGTTGACCAAGCGTCTCGTCCTCGAGATTACCGAGACGAAAGTGATCGACGATATCGATCAAGCCATCGCATTCGTCGACACGCTGCGTGAAATGGGTTGCCGCGTAGCCATCGACGACTTTGGCGCCGGCTACACGTCGTTCAAGAACCTGAAGCACTTGCCGGTCGACCTGGTGAAGATCGACGGCGCATTCGTCAAGAACCTGTCCGTCGACAGTTCCGACAAGATCTTCATCAAGACGATGGTCGAATTGGCCGAAACGTTCGGCATGGAAACGGTCGCGGAATGGGTCGGCGACGAGGAAACCGCCGACATTCTGACGAAAGCGGGCATCACCTATCTGCAGGGCTTCCATTTCGGCCAGCCGATCCCGGCCGGCGATCTACCCGACGATTTGTGAAGATTCCTTCACCCTTGGGCGGGTTGCCCTGACGCTGCAAGCTTTTGAAGGCCATGACTGTGGCCCGGCTGCTCAACAACAGCTTGCTGAGTGTTGACCAAAGGAGCGCCGCCACCGCGAAGGGCCAGGCCGATTGGCCCGTGAGCGAAAAGGCAATATTGCTTTCCGCCAAAGCGGAAGCGATCTAGTCCTTGTCCTGCGCCAGCTTCTCGATCTTGTGCTGCATCGCCGCGAGCTGCGACTTCAATTCTTCGATCTCGTTTCGCGCCGGCGCTGCATCTGCCGGTTTTCCGCTTCCCTCGACACCTTTGGCGCCGGGGTCGGCTGCCGTGTTCGGGAACGGGCTCCACATCGACATGGCCTGTTCGAAGATCGCCATGTTGCGCCGGGCATGTTCCTGATAGGCCTCGAACGGCGTCGCATGCGATCCGAACGCTGTCGAAATCTGATCCCGGAAGCGTTCCTGTTCGCGCGCCAGCGTTTCCATGCTGAATTGCAGGTACGTCGGCACCATTCGCGAGATACTGTCGCCATAGAGCCGGATGAGCTGCCGCAGGAACGGCACGGGAAGTAAAGTCTGCCCCTTGCTCTCCTGGTCGACGATAATCTGTGTCAATACCGAGTGCGTCAGGTCATCGCCGCTCTTGGCGTCAAAGACGACGAAATCCCGGTCTGAACGCACCATGTCGGCAAGATCGTCGAGCGTCACGTATGTGCTCGTCTCGGTATTGTAGAGACGGCGATTGGCGTACTTCTTGATGACGACCGATTCGCGTTTCTCGTCTCGGGTTTCCGTCTTTTTCAGCATTTCACGCTCGGCTCAAATGGACCATTGCACTCATCGGCCGGCACCGGCCGATCTTGTTGCGATGCGACAAGGTATCACAACGTTCGTTCGACTTGGAAGCCGTTTGTGCCGGAAATCTGAACAGGCGCGCACGTGCTATGATGAAATGTTCGCCTCATGTCTTGATTGCAGGTGCGAAGTCAGACCTGTTATGACCGGTGCAGGCACTATCGCACATACCCAGCACCGTGCCGGTTTTGCCCCACGGCACCCCACTATAGTAAAACTCGAGCCGCCTCCGCGAGCGGAGCAACCCAGGAGCCTTTAATTATGAGTCAGGACAACGACACGATCGTCATCGCCAGCGCCGCGCGCACCCCCGTGGGCTCTTTCAACGGTTCCCTTGCTTCCCTGCCGGCTCACGAACTCGGCAAGATCGCCATCCAGGCCGCAATGGAACGTGCCGGTGTTGCCCCAGCCGACGTCTCCGAAGTGATCATGGGCCAGGTCCTCGCGGCAGGCGCCGGCCAGAACCCCGCCCGCCAGGCCTCCGTCAACGCCGGCATCCCCGTTGAGAGCCCGGCCTGGGGCATGAACCAGTTGTGCGGCTCCGGCCTGCGCGCTGTCGCCCTCGGCGCCCAGCAGATCCGCGACGGTTCGGCGACGATCGTCATTGCCGGCGGCCAGGAAAGCATGAGCCAGGCACCGCACTTGGCCCACCTGCGCGATGGCACCAAGATGGGCGACGTCAAGTTCATCGACAGCATGTTGCGCGACGGCCTGATGGATGCGTTCCACGGCTACCACATGGGGACGACTGCCGAAAACGTCGCAAAGCAATACCAGATCACCCGCGACGAGCAGGACGCCTTCGCGGTGGCCTCGCAGAACAAGGCCGAAGCCGCTCAGAAAGCCGGCAAGTTCAAGGACGAGATCGCGCCGGTGACGATCAAGGGCCGCAAGGGCGACACGATCGTCGACGCCGACGAATACATCAAGGCCGGCACCACCCTCGACTCCGTCGGCAAGCTCAAGCCCGCCTTTGACCGCGAATCGGGCACCGTCACCGCCGGCAACGCCTCCGGCATCAACGACGGCGCCGCCGTTGTACTGCTCATGACCCTAGCCGAAGCCAAGCGCCGCGGTATCGAACCGCTCGCCCGTATCGTCTCTGCCGCCACCGCCGGCGTCGACCCGGCAATCATGGGCACCGGCCCGATCCCTGCTTCGCGCAAGGCTCTCGAAAAGGCCGGTTGGTCGATCGACGACCTCGACCTGATCGAAGCCAACGAAGCTTTCGCTGCACAGGCTTCCGCCGTCAACAAGGACCTCGGCTGGGATACCTCGAAGGTCAACGTCAACGGCGGCGCCATTGCCATCGGCCACCCGATCGGAGCCTCCGGCGCACGCATCCTCAATACGCTCCTGTTCGAAATGAAGCGCCGCGACGCCAAGAAGGGCCTCGCCACGCTTTGCATCGGCGGCGGCATGGGCGTTGCGCTCTGCGTCGAACGGGATTGATCGCCGCTTGCGCGAAGCGCTGGAAGCGTAGACCCTGGTGACTCTCCTGCCGATAACCGGCGCGGCGGCTTTCCCGGCCGCGCCATTCAACCAATGAAGCAACGCTAAACTCAAAAAAGGATTCCCCATGGCACGAGTAGCACTCGTTACCGGCGGCACGCGCGGCATCGGCGCCGCCATCTCCCTCGCACTCAACGCAGCCGGCTGCAAAGTCGCCGCAAACTACGCCGGCAATGATGATGCCGCCAACGCCTTCAAGGCCGAGAACGGCATCCCTGTCTTCAAGTGGTCGGTCGCCGACTACGACGCCTGCGCCGAAGGCATCAAGAAAGTCGAAGCCGAACTCGGCCCCGTCGACATCCTCGTCAACAACGCCGGTATTACGCGAGACGGCATGTTCCACAAGATGACGAAGGAGCAGTGGCAGGAGGTCATGAGCACCAATCTCAACGGCCTCTTCAACATGACCCACCCGGTTTGGCCCGGCATGCGCGAGCGCGGCTTCGGGCGCGTCATCAACATTTCCTCGATCAACGGACAGAAGGGGCAGATGGGCCAGGTCAACTACTCGGCGGCCAAGGCCGGCGATCTCGGCTTCACCAAGGCGCTCGCCCAGGAAGGCGCTTTCAAGGGCATTACCGTCAACGCCGTCTGTCCCGGCTACATCGGCACCGAGATGGTCAAGGCCATCGATCCGGAAGTCCTGAAGAAGAACATCCTGCCGCACATCCCGGTCGGCCGTCTCGGCGAGCCTGAAGAGATCGCCAAGATCGTCGCCTTCCTCGCTTCCGACGATGCCGGCTTCATCACCGGCTCGACGATTTCCGCCAACGGCGGCCAATACATGATCTAAGCTTTGTCGCGACTGCGTGACAACGAACGCAATACGAGCGGGCCGGCAAAAATGCCGGCCCGTTTTCATTTCGACAGTTACGAACTGACCTCGCCTTCTTGTATTTTTGGACGCGTCACGACCGCCACAAGAATTCGTGATCCGCACACCTGCATGACACGACGGAACATGCACGTCGCCCGCTGCGTTGAACAGCCTGACACGCCTGGGATTGTAGCGATGCCGAAACGGTTTCGCTTTCGATCGAGTGGAAAAAGGAGTTCAACGTGCTTAACAAGAATCATGTGCGACAATTCGCCGGAGCCGTAGCAATTGCCCTGTTGACGAGCACGGGCGCATCTGCGGCGGCTCCAACTCCGGCGGCAATCGGCTCGCTGGCGGCACCGAAGATCATAGCAGCGGCGATGCCTGCAACGGCAACCGCTGGTGACTCTGCGGTCGCCAACGTGCATCAGGTCGCCCGCAAGGGCCGTCGCGGTTTCGGACGTCGCGGTTTTAGAAATCGCTCCTTCCGATATCCCAACCGCGGCATTCGTCGCCACTACTATGGACGACGCAACTATTACGGTGGTCGCCGCTATTATGGTCGTCGCTACCGTTACGGCGGACCTGTTGCCGCAGGTATCGCCGGATTGATCATCGGTGGCGCCATCGCGGCTTCGCGCCGCGACTACGGCGATCGTTGGGAGCAGTGCGATCGAGCCTACCGCACGTTCCGGTGGAGCGACGGAACATACATTCCGTACGCCGGAAGCCCTCGTGTCCTTTGCCCATATCTTCGTGGCTGAACGGGACATCGGATGACTGCTGGAGCCCCGCGTTTGCGGGGCTCCATTCATTTCCCGATTGAATGGCTTAACCTCCATCCCCGCCAGAAGGCGGAACGATAAATAAGGACACTGCGTTTTCACAGATGTCGTTTCCGCACCTCCTCGAAAGGAGAAATTCTATGAATCGATTGTCTCTTTCGCTGTTGACGCTTCTGACCATCGGCTGCTTCACGACCGGCCCGTCAGGTGCCCAAACCAGCAACCCTGCCGACGGGCAGTTGGCCTACAACAACAACTGCCGCACCTGCCATAGCCTGGATGAAGGCGACAACCGGCTCGGTCCCAATCTCCATCAGATCGTCGGCCGCAAGGCAGCCGCGGCTAGTGGGTATGGATATTCGTCGGCATTCAAAAGCGCCGACTTCGAGTGGACCACCGAAAAGCTCGATCAGTTCATTGCCGATCCGAATGCCGTCGTCCCTGGCAACAACATGAAGCCATATTCGGGCATCGCTGACGCCAAGGTCCGTTCAGCAATCGTAGAGCATCTCAAGAGCCAGTGATGCTTGCGATCGACGACGTTGCGTTTGAGCCCGGTGCATCTGCTCGCACCAGGCTCAAACTTTTTCCGTCAGGTGATCGCCCTTCAGATCGACGCTGATTAAATCCCGATCGCACCATAGGCATCCGCGCATCGCTTGATCGCAATGGCATAAGCAGCCGTTCTCAGATCCGGCATGGTGCCAGGGCCATTCCAGCCGGCACGGATCTGCCCGTAGGCCGTCCGCATCATGTCGTCGAGTCCGGATCGCACGAGATCGATTTCGCTCGCCCCCTGCACGAACGACCGGGCAATGTCGCGAGGGAACGCTGCACCCGTCATCTTCTCCAGCGAACTCGCCAGCATCTGATGGCTCGACTCGTGGTGCCGGCGTTCCATCAGCCCGAACGGAATATGAGTGAGGTTCTTGACCCATTCGAAATAGCTGACGACGACGCCACCCGCATTCACGAAGAGATCGGGCATCACGACGATACCGCGCTCGCGTAGGATCCTATCGCCCTCGAAGGTCGTCGGGCCGTTCGCTGCCTCGACGACGAGCTTCGCCTGGATCATGGGCGCGTTCAGATCATGAATAACACGTTCAAGTGCGGCAGGGATCAGGATATCGCAAGGCCGCACCAGTACGCTGGCGCCGTCTTCAACGAACTCGACACCTTCGAAGCCGGCAAGTCCGCCGGTCTTCGTCAAGTGCTGCTTCAGGTTCTCGATCGGCAACCCGTCGTCCGACCAGACCGCACCGTCACGTTCGATGACGCCGACGATTCTGCAGCCGTCCTCTTCGTTGAGAAACTTTGCCGCGTGGTAGCCGACGTTGCCGAGCCCCTGCACGATGGCGGCCTTGCCCTTGAGCGGCCCACTCAGCCCGGCACGCTCCAGATCCTTTTCATGCCGGAAGAATTCACGGATTGCGTACTGCGTACCCCGCCCGGTCGCTTCGATGCGCCCCTCGATGCCGCCCATCGCAAGTGGCTTGCCCGTGACGCAGGCAAGCGCATTGATGTCGTTTGGCGACCAGCGACGATACTCATCGGCCATCCACACCATCGTCGTTTCGTTGGTGCCCATATCGGGGGCAGGCACGTTCTGGCTCGGCCCGAGAAAATTGTGCCGGGCGAGTTCCTGCGTAAAGCGGCGCGTGATCCTCTCCAATTCCGCCCGCTCCCACTTGCTTGGATCGATTTTGAGGCCACCCTTCGAGCCGCCGAACGGCAGTCCCATGAGCGCGCACTTGAAGGTCATCAGCGCCGCCAGCGCCTCGACTTCTTCCTGGTCGACATCCGCGGAATAGCGGATGCCGCCCTTCGCCGGCGTGACATGAGAGCTGTGCACGCTGCGCCAGCCGATGAAGGTTTCGACGCGCCCGCGCAGCCGCACGCCGAAACGCGTAACGTAAGTCGCGTTGCAGATGCGGATCTTCTCGGCAAGTCCATCCTGCATCGGAACGAAGACCGCCCCCGCATTGAACTGGCGGTTGACGTCGTCGAGAAATGAATGACCGGACATCACGTCTCCATCTCGTTTGGCTAGAGCAACATCCGATCTGACGGAATCGCCGAGAGCGATTCCAAGATCGGATGAAGTTGCTTTAGATTCATAATGCTAGAGCGTCTTTATCCGACCATCCGATCGCGAAAAGCGATCGCGTATGGTCGGATAATGCTCTAGTGGCCGGCAGTCGTCGACCATTGAAAAGTTCATCGCATGAGAAGGCCCATGGCGAAAAAGTCAAATTCGTACCGTCGGGACGACCGACGTTCGCCGACTTAGCTTCATATGGAACGATGATCTGATTCATTCGTTCAAATGATTGAGGTTTTCAATGCGCTCGGAATTTGCTGAACGTCGAAAATCGGATCGGAGGCCACTATATACGGTTACAGGACATCACCACGACGAACGCTGATCGTCGCCACTCTTACCTTGATGTGCGCTGCTGTCGGGATGCCCGGAATTGCTGGCGCAAACGTCGCCCCGGCGATTGCCGCCGCAGCTTCCTTGCCGGCCGGCTCGGCAGCCGAACGGATTGTAGCAGCCAGTCCGGTGTCGAAATCCAATATCATTCTCGTCGCACGCAAGGGCCGGGGCGGTGTATCGAGACGCCACGCGCGAAAGCGACCGCGAGCGAGACGGCGTAGCAGAGCCCGAGTTCGGAATCGTTCGCTCCGCAATCGCTCGGCAAGGCGTCATCGCTCGCTAAAACGTCACCGCCACCGGTTGGAAAGTAATCGTTCTCATCGCCGCGCCGGAAAAATCTACCGCGACAGGCCGCATTACAAGTATCGCTCCCGCCGCCATCATCGTCATTATTCCTATCGCCATCGGCGAGGCCCATCGCTGGCAGCCATTGCCGGGCTGATCATTGGCGGGGCGATCGCCGCCTCCAAGCGCAATTATTATGATCGCTGGGAGCGCTGTGATGATCGATACCGGACATTCCGCTGGAGCGATGGCACGTATATTCCCTACGCCGGAAGCCCGCGTGTCCTATGCCCTTATCTCCGTCGCTGACGGCACAAATGGAAGGGGAAGTGAGAACGCTTCACAAGGCTCGCTGTCGAACGAAAACCGCCGCGATGGATAACCGTCGCGGCGGAACAAGGGGCGTCGGGCGAACAGCCCGCCCCATCGGAGCGCGATCAGCGCGTGAGATCAAAAACAACTCACCTCGATGGAAAAACCAGGAACGCGCAGCGTTCCAACGCCCAAGGGGCGTCGGGCGAACAGCCCGCCCCATCGGAGCGCGATCAGCGCGTGAGATCAAGAATGGCGCGCCCGAGAGGAGAAAGTACGAACACCTTGCTGGCAGCCTTCGAAGAGTTCCAGAACGAATTAGACACGCTGGATCAAGATGTTACGGAAACGCTGCTGATGCAGGAGAAGGCACAACTGGGAAGATGATGGGGGGAAATATGGCGACCACGGAGCAGCCGCTGACCATGCTATTCCATCTCGCCACTCCTGATCCGATCGTGGTAACTAACACCCCATGATCTTCACGCTTGACGATGTTCGGGAATGGCAGACGGGGGTGTCCTGCACCCCTACAGCCTTAGCTGCGATTTCAGGCAGGACCCCGACCGACATCGGTCAGATGCTGCAGAACATAGCGGCTCGCTGCGGCCGCCAGATCGCGACCGAGCGCAATGACTACGCTGTCGATGACTGGCTGATGCTCATCAAAGAGCTTGGCGGCGACTGGGTTCCCGGCGATGATTACAGCGGCTGTGCATTCGTCAAGCGGCCTTTAATCGATGACTGGATGGCGGGCCACTCAGCCCCCGATATCGAGCTCATATTCTGCGATGATGGCGCAAAAATCGGGCACGTGTTCTCCACACACGAGGGGAAAGTTGTCGACACCTACACGGACGGCAAGGTTATCGAGTTCACCGCCGTCCCCGATGATTTTCAATTCTTACGCGTCAAGCGCACGTTCATCGTATGGGATCCCGAACCGTCAGCTTGACTCCGTAGGACGTTTGCGGGGGCCCGCACTGGACGATACCGCCAGGAGTCGTGGGTGTTCACGGCGAGGGCTTGAGAAGCGTGCTTTCACCACCTCGAATCATCGGCGCTCGTACACACGCGCGCCACCATTGAAAACCCGCAGGAGCAGGGAGATTCAACCATATTCCTTGCGTCCAGGCTCATCGCGTTCCGTCTCAATTTTAGCGACGGTACGCATTTCCACAGCCGACTCGATCTTAGCTTGAATCCGCTGCGGCAGATTGGTTCTACCTATGTCAGACAGTCGTCTAAGCCTCCTGCTCCACGCAGATCGCGCGGCTGTCAGCTTCGGAAAGCTGTTCGTCGAGCAGCGCGCAGTGATGCGGCTCGCTCCGGCCTGAGCCACCGCCTTTTCGGAAATGCCGGCAGGTGTAGCAGGCGCCGAAGGCACGGCCACCATTGCGTGTGATCATCGCGTGCAGCGCGGTTCGCAAGACCTCGACAACCGCTTCGAGTTGGTTCGGCGCTGTAGCCTCGATGTCTGCCGCAAGCGCCAGTATCGGGTCGCGCCGCATGGCATGCGCACCCATCGGTGTCAATTCCAGCATGATCGAGCGCCGGTCGCGCAGGCTCGGCTCGCGCGTGACATGACCCTTCTGCTCCAGCGCGATCAGCGTCTGCGAGACCGTGCCGCGCGTGGAGCCGAGATACTCGGCAAGCGCCGCGGGCGTGCGCGAGAAGCGGTTGGCGCGGGCGACAAAGCGCAGCGCTTCCCACTGCGCAGGATTGAGCTCGCCCACAGCCTCCCCACTACGCGCAAGCCGGTCCAGTCTGTCGATCAGGTGCGCCACGTCGATGGCGGCAGTTGAGGTCATGGTAGCGACTCGATATTAGTTGTTGACGAGGGGCTCTGGCGCGAGCAGATGATAGTCAGTCGCTATCAATCAGGCAACACTGTTCGGGAGAGACCCCATGCGTATCCTTTCCAGCCTTGCCGCTGTGGCCGTATTCAGCCTCGCCGCACCTCCCGCAACGGCCCATGACATCACGGCGAAAAGCGATCCGAAGGTGCCGGGCGCCTTCGACATCATCGGGGCAACGGCGACGACGGACGGCCGGTTGGCGACCTTTTCTATGGAGGTCTCTGGCAAGGCCGGCAGCATGAAGCCCAAGAAGGTCGGCAAGCTCCAGGGCTCGAAAGTGGATGCCTACGTCTGGCCGACCAAGCTCGATCCCTCGGCCGCAGGCTTCGCGAAGGGCTCCGGCATTCTCACGCTTGCCATCACCGCGCATCCTGACTTCGACGATACGCCACTGTTCGACGAGAGCGGCGACGGCGATCCGAACAACGACGGTGCCGACTGGCATTCGCATTGGGTCGTTCTCGTCGAGGACAAGGCCTGCACCGGCGGCCTCACGGTGCGCGACATCTCGCCAGCTCAAGATATCCTCCCCGCCACGGCTCCCGGCCTGCCCATCGCCCTCGACAGCCCCGGTATGAGCCCAACCATCAAGGGCGCAAGCGTGCGGATCACTGTACCCGTGCAAGGGGCAGAGAACGTGAACTTCGATGCGGTCGCGGCCAAGCTGCAGGTGCATGAGCAGGGCAAGGCCCCGCTGCTGTGCGTCACCGGCACCTACAAGGTCGCCTCCGGCAAGCTCACGCTGCCCGGCGTGATCATGCGCAAGGACAAGTGATTGTCCACGACCTCTTCCACCCCCAACCTCCGAAGGAGAACAACCATGAAACAGAAAGCCATATTCTACCACGCCGGATGCAGCGTCTGCGTCGATGCCGAGCAGCGCTTGGCTGGTGCCCTCAATCCCGCCGCTTTCGATGTCGAGATCGTGCACCTCGGGACGGACAGAAGCCGGCTCGGCGAAGCCGAAGCGGCAGGCGTGAAGTCGGTGCCCGCGCTCGTCATCGAAGTTCACCCCTATCACATCAACTTCGGCGCCGACTTGTCTGCGCTGAAGTAGGAGACAGTCCCACACACCTACACTTCGTCAATCGTGAGTGCCCCGCTTGGCACTCACGATTTATTGGAGACACGCACAATGACCGATGGTCAGGACACTTGGTTGCCAAGCCTCGTCACACCGACACCGCAGGCTGGTTTTGAGCTCGCAATCAAGCTCGCGCGCATGGGCGTGAAATACACGCAACCCTCCGATGCCGTCCGCAAGGAACTGCGTCCGGCCTATGATCGGGATGCCGAGGCGCTCATCGCGTCCTCGCACGTCATTCCCGTACATTTCCAGACGATTGCCGCGGCCAACTCCTGGTGGCGCGGATGACGGACAAAGCTGCCTTGGCGCCAGAGCTCGCGATCACGCGATGGTTCAATACGCCCGCGCCGTTGACGCTCGAAAACCTGCGCGGCCGGATCGTCATCCTGCACGCCTTCCAGATGCTGTGCCCCGGCTGCGTCGCACATGGCACGCCACAAGCCGAGAAGCTCTATCGTCTGCTTCGCGGCAACGACGACGTTGCCGTGATCGGGCTGCACACCGTATTCGAGCACCACGAGGCAATGACTCCCGTCTCGCTCGAAGCATTCATCCACGAGTATCGTCTGACGATGCCGATCGGCGTCGATCAAGCAGGCGATGGCACGCCGATCCCGATCACCATGCAGCGCTATGGCATGCGCGGCACGCCGACGACGATCATAATCGATCGGTCCGGCCGCATCCGTCACCACGGGTTCGGGCAGGATGACGACCTGGCACTTGGGCTGCGCATCGGTGCACTCCTTGCCGAACCGAGTATGAAGGCGGGCATCACCCCCGATGACGGTTGTGACCATGGAGCCTGCAATATCCCCGAGGCCGCAACATGATGCAGCCCGCGCCCCAGGCACCATCGGTACTCGTCGGCGCACTTGCTCCGCTTGGGCCGGATGGGATTGTGAGCGGTATCGCCAAGACCATCACGGCGGGGCCATGGCGCATCACACCCCATGGCATCGAAGGCGATGCGCAAGGTGACCGCAAGCATCACGGCGGCGCCGAGAAGGCGTTGCACCACTATCCCCGCGAGCACTATGCGGCGTGGTCGAACCAGCTCAATGTTCATCCTCTGCTGCAGCGCGCTGGCGCGTTCGGCGAGAATTTCTCCACGACGGGTTGGACAGAACGAAACGTATGCATCGGAGATGTGGTCCGCTTCGGTTCAGTGGTTCTGCAGTTGAGCCAAGGTCGGCAGCCGTGCTTCAGGCTCAATCGCCGATTTGGCCGCGACGACATGGCGGTGTTGGTTCAGCGCACGGGGCGCACCGGTTGGTACTATCGCGTTCGTGAGCCCGGTGTCGTGGCCGATGGGGCAGAGTTGACACTCGTCGACCGCCCGCAACCAGACTGGCCGCTTTCCCGGCTCGTCCACCTGCTCTACGTCGATACACGCAACCGCGATGCGCTTGCGCAGGCCATTGAAGTCGCCGAGCTGGCCGACGGCTGGCGCGCATTGTTTCGGCGCCGCCTCGAAACCGACGGGATCGAAGACTGGCGCAAGCGGCTGACGGGACACGTCTGAGCAAATGGTGGCGGACAGTCCGAGCAGTTGTCGACGCCGTCCAATCCCGAGAAATGAGAAACCAAGCGACCACTCACCTGATCGACGACTGATTTCCCTGAACTTTGCCGCGCGCTTTTTTGGCTGGGAGCTCCTGAAGATCCGTGGCGGACTTGCAAAACAGAGTTCTGCGTCAATTGGCGCCGAGACAGGAGCCGTAGCGCTCTCCTCCGCCGTCGGCACGCGATCGTGGTGCCCTTTCCACAGGCGCCGGACGCCATCTCAGCCAACCACGGCCTGTCATCACCCTGTAATACGCCGCCCCTAGACCTGCCCAAGTCGTCTAGACATCTGGATGGGTTGTCGATGTGCCATTCATCACATTGATTGCGGCCAGATGGATGACGGCCGCCGTGCATGCCGCTCTCGAAGGGGCACCGGCGATGGTTCCAGTCATCGAGGGAAATCTCATGAAAGCTTTGAAACTTCTGGCCACCGCCGCGGCGGCTGTCGGCCTCCTCGCCGGCGCGGCACAAGCCCAGACTGCCGACGGCACTGCAGCGAACCCGTATCGCGTCATGCTTGTGCCCGCGGACGG
>JAHJQI010000095.1 GCA_018819265.1 Alphaproteobacteria bacterium | reverse complement strand
GCCGACACGCCCGAACTCCTCCAACTGATCGAAGACACGTCTTTCTCGGAAATCATCAAGCGCACCACCGGCATCGAGCACCTCCAGGAAAAGGTGTTCAAGGCCTACGAGCGCATGATCGGCGACAATTCCGGTAACGAATTGATCGGCACGGACGCCAAGGAGTTGATGGCCGGCGAAGACGGCAACGACACGATGCATGGCGGCGGCGGTACGGACGAGATGTACGGCGGCCAAGGCAACGACGTCATGTACGGCGAAGATGGCAACGACTTCATGCTGGGCGGCACCGGCAACGACCATGCCGATGGTGGCGGCGGCAATGACAAGATCCACCTCGGCTACGGCTTTGACTACGCCCAGGGCGGCGACGGAAACGATTTCATAAGAGGCGGCGCGCACGGCGATATCATCGGCGGCGGCCATGGCAATGACCGCATCTACGGCGACAGCCACAATGACGAACTATACGGCGACGAAGGCAACGATTACGTCAATGGCGGCTGGGGCAACGACAAGATATTTGGCGGCTCTGGGTTGGACAAGCTCTTCGGCGGCCAGCAGAACGACCAGGTTTTCGGCGACGAAGGCCACGACCGCATTTTTGGCGGCAACGGTAACGACTATCTCAATGGCGGCGGCGGCAAGGACAAGATCTTCGGCCAGCGCGGCAACGACGTGATCGACGGCGGCGAAGGCAACGACCATCTCTTTGGGGCCGCAGGTCGCGACACCTTCGTGATGGGCGATAACATGGGGATCGATAAGATCCATGGCTTCAACGCAAACCAGGACAAGCTGGCTGTCGGCGCTCACTTCACAACCTTGAATCAGGTCTTTGATCATGCCCATCAATCCGGGCAGAGCACCATCATCAGCTTCAGCGCCAATGAAAAGGTCGTCTTGTTGGGCGTCTCCATCGACGATCTCGATGCAGGCAACTTCAGCTTCCAACCGGTCTGATCGAAGTGCAGAAGCTGGAGTATGAACCAACAAAGCCGCTGTCGGGATTTTGCCCCGGCGGCGGCTTTTTCTTGGTTCCGTAATCGAACAGGTTTGGTCAGATAACTTCTGGACAAGTTAAAGCGAGATTTCGCCCGCCCACTGATGCAACTGATTGCGCAGCTTAAACCAGACTGTCGTACATCTGTTCGAATGTTTCGGCCAGACCGAGCAGATTAACTTCGTCGCCGTTGGCAAGATAGACCTGCTCCAGCTCGATGGTATCGGGCTGCGTTGCGACGGCAAGCGCATCATAGAGATAAAAAACGTCGTTGTGATCCGAGCAGTCGCCCTCGTCCTCGTATTGCACGAAGCCTACATTCTCCACGATCCCCACAAAGACACGTAACACCTCGACAGGATCGAAGATCGAGAAATCGAACTCGCGGATGTCAGCCAGGACGGGATTACCGGCTAATGCCTGGTCCGGCGCTGCCGGCTGGATCGAATTTTCAACCCCCTGCACGGCGGTCGGCACATTTGCACCGGTCTCCGAACTGGGCGAACCAAGTGCCGATGTCGGGCTGTCCGTATTTGGATCGAGCGGATCGAGAGTTGACGATGCCTCCTCCGTCGGGACCGAACCTGGCGCCGTGACGCCGCCGATTCCGAAGTCGCCGCCCGTTGCCGAAACCGGCGTTGGCGAAGCTGCATTCACAGACGCATCCGACGGCTTTCCAATCAGCTGCAACAGGGAATCGACACCGGACGCGAATCCATTCCCCGATGCACCAATTCTCAACCCGAGGGATTCGAGAAGCGTCACCGTTGTACTATCGCCTGCTGCATCGAGAAAGCTGGCATCGCCCGGCGCACCGGCAAGTTCATCGCTCTGCGAATCTCCCGGCTGTGATTCCTGATCATCACCGCCCTCCACCCCGGACTCACCTTCAGCATCGCTGACGCTTGCCGCAATCGTATCCGCCAACCGGCCATCGCCCCGTTCGCCGGAACTGCCCGCTTTGCCGGCTTGCGCATCGCCGGAGCCGGATTCGGCATCGCCGAAGTGCTCAGAACTGGCATGATGACCGGCATCTCCGAATAAGCCGTCAATGTCGATGACGAGTTGCCCGTCTTCATCGATCTCGGTCACTCCGTCGTCGACGGCTCGCAATACGTCGACCGTAACGTCGTCGTGGGCGAGATGACCCGTGCGGATGCTGCCGTCGTTACCTGACTTGGGGCTGCCGCCGGCATTTGCCGCCTCGAAACCGGCCATATCGCGAAGCGCCAGGATGATCGCATCGCCGAGTTCCTCGCTGGATTTGGTGACGATCGCATCGAGAATGCTATCTGGATCGAAGGTCACCGCCTTGTGGCCCGACCGATGCCAATCCAACAGCACGCCGGCGATCAGGATCGAGGCGGTTACCGCCACCGACCGCATGCCAAGCGAGGACGCATCACCATCGGTGCGCAACGACCGCAACGCCTGGTCGCGATAATACGCTGCCAGATCACCGGTAAAATCGGAATCCTCACCCGGATCGAGTTCAAGGGCCTCGCCATCGATTGAAATGCCCGAAGCAGCTTCGCGCGCTTCCACGCTGTGGGTCATTTCCAGCAGGAAATACAGGGTCGCAACGAATGCCACAAAACCGCTCGCCGGATGCATCCAGACGCGGGTTGCACGACATTGCTGGCTAGGCAGGACAACGGGATAACTTTGCAGGAACTGGTTGACGATGTCGGCAAGCGTATTGCCTTTGAAGCTCACGCCCAGATGCGAAACATCGGCGAGGTACTGTCCGTCGATATAGGCGAAATGAACGATGACGTCGCCGGTGTTGACGTTGCAGAATGCATACCAGGGGTCCCCTTCGTCTGTCTGGCCTTCCTCGCAATCGACAGGAAGCCCGGCTCGCCGAAGCGTGTCGGCAACGCGGTAGATCTCGGCAACGTCCTGGTTGGTCCACCGCCGAGTTTCCGCGCGATCCCGGACCTTCCAAAGCGACACGACGCTGGCAGACATTGACTGTCTCCCTCAAAGGCAAACGTTATTAATTCCACTAGATTATCCCAAGGTCGAAAACTCGGCAAGGGAGTAGCTACACATTTACTGTACGACAGAGCGTACTGGGATTGTATCGTGCGACCAACCACTTGATTCACAGACGCGTTGCCCCATCGGGCCTTTGATATTTAACTATTGCACTTCCTAAGGTCATTGACGTAGCGCAATCGTGTGGCACTTGCATTCGATGCCTGATCCTCTGCTAGTGTTCTCATGATTCCGACAATTTCTATCAGGTAGACCTGGACGAGAAGCAATGTCAGAACCGGATCGCTAGCGTAGCGTATCTCACGTTTGATACCCACGATCAGAAGCTACGCTAAAATCATTGAGTTGCTAGCGTTCCTGACTTCAAGATCCGTACGCTAGCGTACTGGATCTAGCGTTTGATTCCGGACGAAGGGCGTCAAGCGTTAGCGAATCCAGAACAGAAACAAGGAGTTCGCTGGTGTTACGCGGAGGCGCTCGGATCCAGGCGTCGAAGTCGGAACACGAGATGGCTTCGTCCTTCACTCTGACTGCTGAACCGCGATGACGAAGCCGCCCGAACCAGTCCTGCCCGTCGATGAGGCGCTGCCCGCCCTCCTGGAGGCGCTCGCGAAAACGGGTGCCGCCGTCCTCGTCGCCCCGCCGGGCGCCGGCAAGACGACCCGCGTACCGGTCGCTCTGCTTGATGCCGGCTGGCTCGGCGAGGGCAGAATCGTCATTCTGGAGCCGCGCCGCATCGCCGCCCGGGCCGCCGCACAGCGCATGGCATCGCTTCGCTCAGAAGCCGTCGGCGAGACGATCGGTCTGCGCGCGCGTTTCGACACGCGGATTGGTCCCCGAACGCGCATCGAGGTCGTCACCGAAGGCGTCTTCACCCGCATGATCCTCGCCGACCCCACGCTCGAAGGTATCGGCTGCGTGATCTTCGACGAATTCCACGAGCGCTCGCTTGATGCCGATCTCGGCCTTGCTCTGGCGCTCGATGCGCGCTTCTCGCTGCGCGCGGATCTGCGCTTGATCGTCATGTCCGCAACCTTGTCTGGCGCGCGTGTTGCAGCACTGCTCGACGACGCCCCGGTGATCGAGAGCCAAGGCCGGATGTATCCCGTCGACACCCGCTACATCGGCCGCGATGCCGGCGCCCGTTTCGAAGACCAGATGAGCGCAGCGATTCTCCGCGCCCTTCGGCGCGACGAAGGCTCCATTCTTGCGTTCCTGCCCGGACAGGGCGAAATCCGCCGTACCGAGGACCGCCTCCGCGATCGCATATCCGATCCCGACGTGATGATCGCGCCGCTTTATGGCGCCATGGATCCCCCCGCCCAGGACCGCGCCATCTCACCGGCACCGGCCGGCCGGCGAAAAGTCGTGCTCGCAACCGCCATCGCCGAGACGTCGTTGACCATCGACGGGGTTCGCATCGTCATCGACGGCGGCCTCTCGCGGCTGCCCCGCTTCGAACCGGGCGCCGGCGTAACCCGGCTCGCAACCGTCCGCGCCGCAAAGGCTTCGATAGATCAGCGCCGCGGACGCGCCGGAAGAACCGCCCCGGGCGTCTGCTACCGGCTTTGGGATGAACCGCAAACGCGAAGCCTGCCGGAATTCGCCGAGCCCGAAATCCGCGCCGCCGACCTGTCGGGCCTGCTGATCGATTGCGCCGACTGGGGTGTTACCGATCCGCTGACCCTGCGCTGGCTCGACGCCCCTCCGGTCGCCGCCCTGGACGCCGCGCGGGCTTCCCTCGTCGGCCTCGGCGCCCTCGATCCCGCCGGAGGGATCACACCGCTGGGGCGCAGTCTGCGCCGCCTGCCGCTGCCACCGAGACTTGCCGGCATGGTCGCGTCCGCCGCCCGGCACGCAGTGCGCTCGGCGCGCGAAGCAGCCGAGGTCGCAGCCCTGCTCGTCGAACGCGGACTCGGCGGCACGGCAACCGACCTTACCGACCGGCTGGAGCAATTCCGGCGCGACCGCTCGGAGCGTGCGAAACAGATGCGTGATCTTGCCGACAACTGGGCGAGACTTGCGAGCAAGGCCGCTGGCGAACAGCGCGCAACAGGCAGCGGCATCGCGAAAGGCGGATCTGGAGAAACGCAGCCGCCCGCGCCCCGGAGCATCGCAGGCCATCTCCTCGAAGCCTTCCCCGACCGCATCGCCAAGGCGCGCGGCGAACCGGGCCACTTCATCCTTGCAGGCGGGCGCGGCGTCAGACTCGACCCCACCGATCCATTGGCCCGCGTGGCGTTTCTCGTCGTCGCCGAGCTTCAGGGCGCCGCAGCCGCCACCCGCATTCTCGCCGCCGCCCCGGCCAGCGAGGACGAGATCCTTCAAAGTGCGTCGAGCGGCATCGAGCACGGCCGCGAAGTCTACTTCGATATTGCCGCCAAGGCGGTCCGCGCCCGGTCCACCGCCCGCCTCGGAGCAATCGTGCTCGCTTCGACACCCGAAAGCCTCGAAAGCGCGGACGCCGGCGAAATCCAGTCCGTGCTGGCGGGCGGTTTTGCGAGCCTCGGTATCGCGCACCTACCCTGGAGCCGATCGCAATCCCAGCTCCGTCATCGCGCGGCGTTCGTGCGCGCGGCCGGTGACGAAACGTTCCCCGATCTCTCCGATGCCGCGCTGAACCGGACGGTGAGCGATTGGCTTGCTGCTTTTCTCGAAGGCAAAACCCGTGCTGCCGATGTCACCGCAGGCGATCTCGATGCAGCCTTGCAGGCGTTGGTCCCCTGGAGCCTGAAGCAGCGCCTCGATGAAGCAGCCCCCACTCACTTCCTGGCGCCGACCGGCGAGCGCCACCCGATCGATTACGACGGCGCAGGCGCCCCCGCCCTGCACATCCGCGTCCAGGAACTGTTCGGACTAAAGCAGCACCCCGCAATTGCGGATGGCCGCCTGCCGCTGACCCTCAACCTGTTGTCACCTGCCCATCGGCCCATTCAGATCACGCGCGATCTGCCGGGATTCTGGGCAGGTTCCTGGGCAGCGGTGAAATCGGAGATGAAAGGCCGCTACCCCAGGCACGTCTGGCCCGACGACCCCGCCAACGCCGCGCCCACCCGCCGCGCCAAACCTCGTAGTTCGTAGGCAGCGGAAGTGATACTCCGCAAAGGCCGGTGAATTCGCACTGGCGTTGTGCTTATGTGCCCCTCGTCCAAGGCTCAAGGGGAATGCAACGCATGACTTCAGCTCCAATTGCTGTGATCGGCGCCAGCGGTCAGATCGCCGGTGCGCTCGTCCGGCGCGCCCGCGACAATGGCCAGCGCTTGATTGCGCGCGGCCACCCCGCAGTCGACCTGACCGACATCGCCACTGTTGGCCGCTTCATCGACGAAGTTCGTCCCTGCGTTGTCGTCAACGCGGCTGCCTATACCGCGGTCGACAAGGCGGAAAGCGAGCCGCAGCCGGCTTTCGAACTCAACGCCGAGGGGCCGGGCAAACTCGCCGTCATCTGTTCCGCACTCGGCCTTCCCTTGATCCACATCTCGACCGACTACGTTTTCGACGGCCTCGCCACCACGCCTTACCGCGAAGACGCCACCCCTCGCCCGATGAGCGCCTACGGCGCTTCCAAGGCCGCGGGCGAAACAGCCGTTGCCAACGCCTGCGCCGACCACATTATCCTGCGCACTGCCTGGGTCTACGGCCTCGAAGGCAACAACTTCGTCAAGACGATGCTGCGCCTCGGCGCGGAGCGCGACGAACTCGGCATCGTCGCCGATCAGCATGGTTCTCCGACATTCGCCGACGACATCGCCGATGCGATCCTGGCGATTTCATCGAGAATCGCCGCAGGCGACATAAGCCGCTTCGGCACCTACCATTTCACCAACGCCGGTGAGACGACCTGGCATGCGTTCGCCGAAGCGATCTTCGCCCACGCAAGGGCCGCAGGCCGCAAGACGCCTGCGATTTTGAAAGCCATCACCACCGCCGATTATCCAACGCCGGCCCGCCGCCCCGCCTATTCCGTTCTCGATTGCGCGAAGATCGAGCGCACGTTCGCAATCCGCAGGCCGACGTGGCAGGATGCCCTTGGCCGCGCCATGCCTGGGATTCTCGAGAGCTGAAGGCCTTGAAGCCGCCTGCATGATCGGCGACGATCAGCCATTGTCCGCTATTGAGTGACTGAGTGAGGCGCCCATGCGGTTCCCGGCATTACTTTTACGAACTCTGGCATTCTGCGGCGCGTTGGCGTCGTGGTCGTTCTTGGCCGTCGCTGCCAACGCCGCCGAAGGTAGCCGATGCCTGGCCATGGCCCAGGCCCCGATGAATGCACCCGTCGATGGTTCAGCCCATGGCCCGCCCCATGTCCGGCCCGTGCGCTTCACGCCGGCGGCCCTTGGCGCCGAGGAAGTCCTCATCACCTACGTCACGCACGCGACGTTCCGCATCGCGACGGCGGCCGGCACGACGATCGCAACCGACTACGCCGGCGTTGCCGGCCGTGGCCGGCTGCCCGACGTCGTCACCATGAACCATGCCCATGAAACCCATTACACCGACTTCCCCGAAAAAGAGATCGCGCACGTCCTTCGCGGCTGGAACCCGGCAGGCGGACCGGCCCGCCACAACCTGAATGTTGGCGACGTCCTCATACGCAATGTTCCAACGGACATACGCACGTGGGATGGCGGACGCGAGGAGCACGGCAACTCGATCTTCATCTTCGAAGTCGCAGGGCTTTGCATCGGCCATCTCGGGCACCTGCACCATGAACTGTCGCCCGAAGACCTCGCCACGATCGGCCAGCTCGACGTGGTCATGGCCCCGGTCGACGGCACCTTCACGCTCGACCAGCCGAGCATGGTCAAGACGCTGAAGGTTCTGAAGGCCCGCATCGTCATTCCGATGCACGCCTTCGGGGCGAGTTCGCTGGCAAGCTTCGTCCAGAAGATGAGCGCCGACTTTGCAATCAGCTATCAGGACAAATCGGAGTTGAACGTCACGGCCGCAGGATTGCCGGAGACGCCGACCGTCATGGTGCTGCCCGAAACGCTGCACTTGTCGTTTGAATAGATCGGCCCACGTTGCTCTAGAGCTTTTCAGATTTAGGTGGAGCGCATCACCCGCGCCGGTCGAACTCCCGCGCATCGGCACCCGCATCTGTCATTCCCGCGAAGGCGGGGAGATCCGTCCACGGCTTTAAGAACCGCCAGAGACTGCCATTGTTTGCCGCCCTTGCCGTCTGAGGATCGCTGCTCACCGCATCTGTCATCCCCGCGAAGGCGGGGATCCGTCCACGGTTCTAGGAACCGCCAGAGACTGCCATTGTTCGCCGCCCTTGCCGGCTGAGGATGGCTGAGGATCGCTGCTTCAATTGTCCCCCGATCGGGTGATGGGGGCGCCATTTGGTAGCGTGGGCGGATCCCGGCCTGCGCCGGGATGACGGCCCTTGGAGGGTGTGGCGCAAGACGGTCTCATGCGTGCTTGGGTTCCCGCCTGCGCGGGAATGACGATGGAGGGGGGGAGCGCGGGCAGCACCCGCGCCGCCCACTCCCGCGCATCGGCACCCGCATCCGTCCACGGTTCTAGAGCTTTTCAGATTTAGGTGGACTAGGCCGATTAGCCCATGAGCAAAAAAGCAAGATCGTTCCCGCCGAAAGCGGAAACCATCTAATTCCGGGCCAGCTGGACGATCGCTTCATGCAGCGCTTCAAGGAATTTCGACCGGTCGCGCTTTTCGAACGGCGGCGGCCCGCCGACGATGTCACCGCCTGAGCGGAGATCCTGCATGAGTGCCCGTGTCGCCATCGCCACGCCGATGGAGTCGGGCGTGAAGGATTTCCCGTTCGGCGCGATGACCTTGGCGCCGGCCTTGAGGCAACGGTCGGCCAGTGGAATGTCGGAGGTGATGACGACGCTCTTCGCATCGGCATGCGCGGCAATATGATCGTCCGCGGCGTCGGGATTTTTTTCGACGACCACCTGTGAGATGAGCCGACTTGGCGGAACGCGCAAGTAACTGTTCGAAACGACGATCACGGCCACGCCGTGCCGCTCGCCGACCCGATAGGCCTCGTCCTTGACCGGACAGGCATCAGCGTCGACGAAGATCCTGATCTCGCTCCTGCCCACGGTCGGTTGCGTCCTTCCCGGCGGCCTGCCCGCACCTGGCATCGCGGCCGCGCATGTAGTGCTTTTCGGGCCGGTAGGAACCGAACAGTTCGCGGCCGAGTTCGATCATGAATTTGCCGACTGCATTGAGCCGAGTCGATGGTGAAATGAGCGTAGCCATGGCAAACCTGCCGATGCCTTGTTGAAAGTCCGCCTGCAGCAGACTTGCTGCATGGGACGATGATCCCAGAAAGTCTCTGAGAAAAAGCTAAGACAACTTCAATGAATGACTGCTGAACCGCCCAGAACGGGACATCGTCGGCGTCCGCGCCCTTTCCAGAAACGAAGAAGGCCAGCGGGACAATGCATCCCGCCAGCCTACGCCCCACGGCGATTTATTGTGCGCTATGACAGTCGCCCGTCCCGATTAGAGCAAGATCCGATCTGACGGAACCGCCGAATGCGATTCGTGGATCGGATGAATTGCTCAAGAATCAGAATGCTAGTGACCGCTCGCCCCGCCATGGAACCCGGCACGCGGCGTGTTGACGTGCGGCGACATCGGCCCCGCCGACGGCGCCCCCCTGCGCCACCGAGATATAGGCTTCGCGCAGGCGCTCGGGCGACGCGACGAGCTTGTCCTTCCAACCGCCCATGCGGAAACCGGTCTGGATGAGCCCCCGCAGCATGCCGACGTGATCGGTCATGCCGACGCACTGCGCGCCAACCAGCTTGTCGCCCTCGAACTCGAGCTTCATGTATTTGTACCCGCCCTCGTCGATGACCTTCGCTGTCTGGCCGGCCTGTGCCCCTTGCCACAGCCCGAACGACGACGAGATCAGGCCGATGGTATCGAGCACGTTCATATTCAGCGAACCACGGTGGCGGTGCTTGTGGCCGGCCATGTTCAGCGCCGCGATTCGCCCATGCTCGACGGCAACCGGCTGGATCGCCAGCATGTCGGGCTTGCCGGTCGACAGGTCGACGCCCTCGCAGCAGTCGCCGGCGGCATAGATGTCGGGAGCCGTCGTCTGCAGGTAGTCGTCGACCGTAATGCCGGTGTTGGTCTTCACTCCCGAACCGACGAGGAAGCCGGTATTGGATCGCACGCCGACCGCCATCACCACCAGATCGGCCGGCGCGCGCTGCCCGATCGACAGGCCGACCGACAGGCGCGGGCCGCCCTCGGGCCCACTTTCGATATTGGTGACGCGGGTATTGGTGAGAACCCTGACCCCCTTCGCTTCGCACCAGCGCCCAAGCATCCCGCCGGCGGTCTCGTCCATCATCCGCGCGACCATCCGCGGCGCCAGTTCGACGACGGTGATGTCGCAGCCGCGCAAGTAGAGCGCTTCGAGGATGATGGAGCCGATGAACCCGGCGCCGACGAGCACGACCGGCGAACCTTTCTCGGCGAGCTTCAGGATGTGGCGCGCATCTTCCAGCGTCCAGCAGGTTTCGACGCCTTCGAGGTGCGCGCCCGGGATCGGCGGCATGATCGGATTGGCCCCGGTGGCGATCAGCATTTTATCGTAGGGGATCACCTCGCCGCCTGAGAGATAGAGCTCCTTGGCGCGCGAATCGATGCCGCCGCAGCGCCCCGTGACATAGCGGATGCGCTGTTGATCGTAGTGGGTCGGGTCCTGGCGCAGATAAGTCCCGCCCTCGTCGATCTTCCCGTAGATCAGGTAAGGCAGCGCCATGCGCGAATAGGGCGGTTCCGGTTCCCCGCCGACCAGCGTGATCGAGGCTTGGGAATCGACGCTGCGCAGGGTTTCCGCGGCAGTCACACCGGCGGGTCCGGCACCCAGAATTACATAGTTCATTGATCGATCCCTTGCGCATTGGGAGCTGCTGGCCTTATCGGCGGGCACGCCCCCATTCGTCCTCACCCAGATTGTTACCTTTGGGGGCGACGGCAGCCCCGGACTCGGAAATAAAACGTTCCGGCGTCAAGCAAAAACGCCCCGGACTGATTGGCCCGGGGCGGTTCGCTACTTGTGACGATCAGACCGCCAGCCGCGACAGCGTCTCGTTCGTCGGCACGCCGTCCGCTGTCCAGCCGCGAAGCTGGTAGTATTCGGGCAGCATCTTGTCGAGGCCGCTGACGAGGCCCGTTGCCGGGCCGGTCTTTGCCGCTTCCTTCATCAAGCGCGGCGGCAGTTGGTCGTCCCTGGCGGTAAAGCCCGCACGATGGTTGAACATCCGCTCCATGTTCCAGATACGCTCGCCGACTTCGAGCATCTTCTCCGGCGACCAGTCGCCCGAGACAGCCGCATCGACCTGTGGCGCGATATCGTTCAAGGTCCAGGCAAAGGTCGTGAACACGCACAGACCCGAGCTGTCGACGGCCGCCGTGGCGTCCTGGAACGCCTTCACGAGAGCCGCCTTGCCCTCCGTCACCAGCGGGTCGGTCTTTTCGGGAATGCCGAGCATTTCGGAAGACACCGTGTAGGATCGCAGGTGGCAGGCACCGCGATTGGACGTGGCATAGGTCAGGCCCATGCCCTGGATGCCGCGCGCGTCGTAGGCCGGGAATTCCTGGCCCTTGACGGTCATCGACAGGTCGGGGCGACCGTACTTGGCGCAAAGCCGGGCCGACCCCATGCCGAGTTCCTTGCCGAAGCCTTCCGCCTTGCCGGTGAGTTCGACGCACTTCACCAGCGCTTCCGCCGAACCGAACTTCAAATCGATTCCGCCGGTTTCGGCCGTCGTGAGGAGACCCAGTTCGAACAACTCCATGGCTGCCGACACGGTGGCGCCGAACGAGATCGGGTCGAGCCCCTGCTCGTTGCAGATGAAGTTGACGTAGGTCAGCGCTTCGAGGTCGTTGATACCGGTATTGGAGCCGAGCGCCCAGGCGGCTTCGTATTCGAGCCCGCCCGAGGAGTGCCAGTATTGCGGCTTGTTGACGACGGTGAAGTGCTTTTCGTCGATCTTGGAAATGCGACCACAGGCAATCGTGCAGGCAAAGCAGGCCTGGTTGGTCTGCAGGTTCTTCTGGCCATCCGATTTTCGCGGCGTCGCCATGGCTTCAGCCGAGATGTCGTGCGCGCCTTCGAACTGCACTTCACGGCTGTTGCGGGTCGGCATGGCGCCGGCTTCGTTGATGGCGTTCATCAGCACCTGCGTGCCATACATTGGCAGGCCGCTTCCGGTGACGGCATTTTCTGCCAGCACCTTCTTGCCGTCGTTGGTCGCCTTCATGAAGGCCTTGCCATCTCTGACCTTCACGCCCTTGGTGCCGCGCACCGCAACCGCCTTCAGGTTCTTCGAGCCCATCACGGCCCCAACGCCCGAACGGCCCGCCGCCCGGTGCAGGTCGTTGACGATAGCCGAGTAGAGCACGCCATTTTCACCCGCAACGCCGATAGTCGCGACGTGCAGCATCGGGTCCTGGTGCTTCGCCTTGATCCACTCGTCCGTGTGCCATACCGAAGTGCCCCAGATCTCGGCGGCGTCGAGAAGTTCCACCTTGTCATCGGCGACGCTGAGGTAGACCGGCTTCGGCGACTTGCCTTCGACGATGATCATGTCCCAGCCGGCAAACTTGAGTTCGGCGCCGAAGTACCCGCCCGAGTTCGAACACGCGATGGCGTTCGTCAGCGGGCCTTTTGTGATCACCGAATAGCGCCCGCCGGTGGAAGCGCACGTACCCGTCAGCGGTCCGGTCGCGAAGATGATCTTGTTGTCGGGACCGAGCGGATCGCACTTGGCATCGATTTCCTCGGCAAGATACTTGGTCGCAAGTCCTCGCTGGCCGAGATACTGCTGCGCCCAAACCATATTGAGCGGTTCCGACTGAACCGTACCGTTAGTCAGGTTCACCCGGAGAACTTTTCCAGTCCAACCCATCGGACGTCTCTCCTCGATTAGGTCGTTTTTCAACAGCTGCCATGCCGGCGCATCCGGGACACATTGCCCTGGAGTTGCGGCGCAGCGCACGAAACGTTGTTAGTGGCCAGTGCCGGCAGCCTGGCTGGCTTTCGGCGTGTTCGGACCCTCATGAGTTGCCGCGTTGGCCGACTGCGCCGCCCAGATCTTCATTTTGTCGAAGCCGCCCTGTTCGGCGTCCTGGAAGGTGATGGCACCCGTCGGGCAAGCATCCGCGCATGCGGGCTTGCCGCCGCACAAATCGCACTTGATCACTTTGCCGGTCGAAGCATTGTAGTTCACGGTTCCGAACGGGCAGGCGATGGTACACACCTTGCAGCCGACGCACAGGTTTTCGTGGACGATCTTGACGCCCATTGAATCTGTCGTGATGGCATTGACGGGACAGGCCTGCTGACACCACGCCTCCGCGCACTGCGTGCAGGTATAAGGTACGAACCGGGCTTCGGTATGGAAGTCGAAAACCCGGATACGTGATTTGGCGACGTTGAATTCGCCTTCGTTTTCGAGCGAGCAAGCCATCTCGCACTGCTTGCAGCCAGTGCACTTGCCAGCATCGATAACCAGCGCCTTGAGCATAAGTTTCCTCCGGTGGGTCCTTTTGGCGGACTTTTCGCCACAGGTCGCCCGAACTTGGCGCGACCTCGGAGCGCAGGTCAACTGTACTTTTTGGACATAAGTACAAGAACGCCCGAAAAACTGGGCGCAGGGTGCGAAATTACACTAGACCGTCGCGGGGATTGCGGTTCAGCCCGAAGAGATCGGTCCAACTGGATCATGGGCGTTACAGTGCCCAGCTTCGACACCCATTCGCCGAGCTCCCGGGCATCGATCGCAAGCGTCGAACTCAGGCGTCAGCCCAGCTGGCGCGCCATGGCAATGGCGAGGCCGAGCGTGATCGTGATAGCGATGTGCACCGCGATAAACATCCAAGTGACCCGGTTTGGTTCAATTTCGGTAGCACAAACATAGTGCACAAGAGACCGGTTCACCAGTCGAAAAGCTGCGGCATACGAGCCGCAGTCGCACAGGCCCCGCCCGCGGCCCGCCTTGCCCGACAAGCACGCGTTTTTGCGCGATTGCCACCGGCCCGGCGATTCGTTAGGCAGAACTCGACTTGACTGCATCAGAACTTGAGGGGACCTGACGTGAAGATCTGCATGATCGGCGCCGGTTACGTCGGGCTGGTATCCGCCACCTGCTTTTCCGAATTCGGCTGGACCGTCACCTGCGTCGACAACGATCCTGGACGCCTGGCCCAGATGTCGGAGGGCAAGTCCCCGATTTACGAGCCGGGGCTCGACGACCTGATGACCCGCAACATGCAGTCGGGCCGCCTGTCGTTTTCCGGCGATCTCGGCCCGGCCGTCGCCGAAGCCGACGTTGTCTTCCTGGCCGTCGGCACCCCCATGCGCCGCGGCGATGGCTATGCCGATCTCTCCTACGTTTTCCGTGCCGTCGAGGAACTCGCCCCCCATCTCGATGGCTTCACGGTCATCACGACGAAATCGACGGTCCCGGTCGGCACCAGCCGCCAGATCGAGCGGCGGCTCAAGGAACTGCGTCCCGACGCCGACTACGCCGTCTGCTCCAACCCCGAATTCCTGCGCGAGGGCTCCGCCATCCAGGACTTCACCCACCCCGACCGCGTCCTTGTCGGCGTCGACGACCCGCGCGCCCAGGAAGTCATGGGCGAACTCTACAAGCCACTGTCGCTGCGCAGCGCACCCGTTATTTTCGTCAGCCGCGAATCGGCCGAACTCGCCAAGTATGCTGCCAACGCCTTTCTCGCCATGAAGATCTCCTTCATCAACGAGATCGCGGATCTGTGCGAGGCGGTCGGCGCCAACGTCCAGGAAGTCGCCTCCGCCATCGGCAAGGACCGCCGCATCGGCGAGAAGTTCCTGCACCCCGGCCCCGGTTACGGCGGCTCATGCTTCCCCAAGGACGTTTCCGCGATCGTCCGCACGGCCCGCGAAGCGCGCTCCCCGCTGTCGCTCATCGAACAGGTTCAGATCGTCAACGACGAGCGTAAGATCGCCATGGCGACCCGTATCGAACGGCTGGCTGGCGGCTCCGTGCGCGACAAGACCATCGCCATCCTCGGCGTCACCTTCAAACCCAACACCGACGACATGCGCGACGCGCCAAGCCTCGTCATCGTGCCGATGTTGCAGGAGCGCGGAGCCAGGCTGCGCGCCTACGATCCGCAGGGCCGCAGGCATGCCGAACCGATGCTGCCAGGAGTTGTCTGGTGCAAGGACGCGCTCGATGCCGCCGATGGCGCAGACATCCTCGTCGTCCTCACCGAATGGAACGAGTTCCGCGCGCTCGATCTCAACGACGCGAAGGCGCGCATGCGCGGCGATCTCCTCGCCGACCTGCGCAATATCTTCAACGCCCGCACGGCTGTTGCCGCAGGCTTCCGCTACGACAGCATCGGCCGGGTGGTTTAATGGGACTGAGATAGGCCGCCGTCATGAAGATTGTCGCGATCATCACCGGCTCAAGCCGCGGTATCGGAGCTGCCACCGCCAGACTTGCAGCCGGCGCCGGTTACGACGTCTGCGTCAACTATGCCGCCGACGCCCAGGCCGCAGATCGGGTCGTTGCCGAATGCGAGGCAAAGGGTGTTCGCGCCATTGCCTCGAAGGCCGACATCGCCGATCCCCGGCAGGTAGAGCGGCTGTTTGCCGAGTGCGACGCCGTCCTCGGAAAGCTGTCGCTGCTGGTCAACAACGCCGGCATCGTCGGTAATTCTTCGAAGCTTGTCGACCTGCGCGATGCAGACCTCCTCGCGACCTATGCGATCAACGTGTTCGGCAGCATTTATTGCTGTCGCGAGGCGATACGGCGCATGGCGCGAAGTCGCGGCGGCGAAGGCGGCGCCATCGTCAACATCTCGTCGATTGCTGCAACCCTCGGCAGCCCGAACGAATACGTCCACTATGCCTCATCGAAAGCAGCCATCGAAACGCTCACCATCGGCCTTGCCAAGGAACTCGGCCCGGACGGAATTCGGGTCAACTGCGTACGGGCGGGAACGGTCAATACGGAAATTCACGCGACATCCGGCAATCCCGATCGGCCGGCGCTGTTCGCGCGCGCGGCCCCGCTCGGCCGCGTTGGCGAGCCTTCCGACATAGCCGAAGCGGTCATGTGGCTGGCTTCCGAAAAGGCCGCCTTCACGACCGGTGCGATCCTCAGCGTTTCGGGTGGGATCTAGCTGGCGCACAACGACAACCAGGCAGCCTCAGCGCCGGCACCTGGCGAAGACGTCGCGGTTCGGGCAATACCAAAGCGCTTCGCTATTCTCAGCCCCGGCATCGAGCCACGCCAGGCACTCGCCCGGGCAGACGCAGCGAAGACACTTGGTCCGCGCCCCCGCATAGGCCTCGCCGCGATCGAGGCGCATCAAAGCGACTTCGTCGACATCGAGAGCTTTGATCATCTCGTTCATGCGCCGCGCGCGGCGTTCGACCTGGGTAACCAATGGCCCTGTCATTTTACCACCTCCGTCTTGTTCGCGTCCTCGATCCCGGTGCCTTCTTCAAGGGGCACGTCTGGATCGCACACGATAAGAACGGCAGGCGGCAGCCCACTTTGATCCAGGTCAAGACCTCATGCGGCTGAACGGCCCAGCTCAATACGGCATCGGGTACCGCCGGTGCACGGCACCGATCTCGCCCATCACTTCGTCCGACAGCTTCAGCGAACCCGCATCGATCGCCGTCTTTAGCTGGTCCATGCGGCTGGCGCCGATGATGCTGGCCGTCGTGAACGGACGCGCCAGCGTAAAGGCAATCGCCATCTGGCTCGGATCGAGACCGTGTCGCCTGGCAATTTCGACGTAGGCCCGGGTGGCGCTGACGGCCATCTTCGTCTCGCGGCTCATCCCGCCGCCCATCAAAGCCTTGCGCGAGCCCACGGGCGTTTCGCCGCCAAGGTATTTCCCGCTCAACAAGCCCATGGCAAGCGGCGACCACGCCAGCAGGCCGACATCCTCGTAATGTGCAGCCTCCGCCCAGTCGGTGTCGAACAGCCGGCACAACAGGCTGTATTCGTTCTGCACCGACTGCACGCGCGGCAGATCGTACCGATCGGAAAGCCTGAGCAACTCCATTACCCCCCACACCGTGTCGTCCGACACGCCGAACGCACGGATCTTCCCCTCCCGCACCAGATCGCCGACCGACTGCAAGCTTTCGAGGAGATTATCTCGCGCCGCGTCCCTGTCCTGATCGGCGGGCCGATAATCCCACTGCTGCTGAAAATGATAGCTGCCACGCTGCGGCCAGTGGAATTGGTAGAGATCGACGTAGTCGGTCTGCAATCGTCTCAAACTGCCTTCGATGGCGAGCTTGATTTCTCTCCCGTCGATGCCGCGTCCATTGCGCACCGCCCGGCTTCCGTTGCCTGTAATCTTGGTCGCCAGCACAATCTCGCTCCGCCGCCCGGCGTTCTTCTTGAGCCAGGTCCCGATGATCTGTTCCGTCCGCCCGGCACTTTCGGCATCGCTGAACATCGGATACATTTCCGCCGTATCCCAGAACGTCACACCGCGCTCCAGCGCATAATCCATCTGCTGATGGCCTTCGCTTTCGCTGTTCTGTGTCCCCCACGTCATTGTCCCAAGGCAGATCCTGCTGACGTCGATATCGGTGCGGCCAAGCTTGGTGTACTGCATCGATTGCCTCCAGGCGGTGATTGGGGAATGCCTTGGGATGGGGATGAGAACAGCGCCGCGCGCGAGATAACCTGGACAGCACCGGCAATAGGGTTGACAGCGAATAGCTCTAAAGCACCTTCCCCGGATTGAGTATCCCGTTCGGATCGAACGTCTCCTTTATCGCACGCATCATATCGAGTTCGGTTTTCGAACGGAACCGCGTCAGCGCCTCCCGCTTCATGCGCCCGATCCCGTGCTCGGCGGAAATGGAGCCGTCCATGCCGGCGACGAGCGCATGCACGGCATCGTTCATCTCGTCCCACTTCGACAGGTAGGCTGCCTTGTCCATCGCCTCCGGCTGGGCGACGTTGTAGTGCACGTTGCCATCGCCGAAATGGCCGAAGATGAACGGCCGCGCGCTCGCGCAGACGCCTTCGACGACAACGGCCGCGCGCCGCACGAATTCGGGGATGCGGGCAACCGGCACCGAGATGTCGTGCTTGATGCTGCCGCCGACGTACTTCTGCGCTTCCGACAGGTCTTCGCGCAGCTTCCAGAGCTGCTGCGACTGCTCGAGCGAAGCGGCCAGCACCGCATCGCTTGCCCACCCCTTTTCCAGCGCTCCGCTCAGTATCCGCTCCATCGCACTCTGCGCCGCTCCGTCGGCAACGCCCGATGCGATTTCCATGAGAACGTACCACGGCGACGAACCATCAAGCGGCTTGCGCGCACCCGGCATGTTCGCTGCGACCGTATCGAGTCCCCAGCCCGACAGGAATTCGAAAGCCGTGAGGCTGGTTCCCGCCACTTCGCGGGCCCGTTCGAAGAGCGCGAGTGTCGCGTCGAGATCGCCAACCGCGACAAGCGCGGTTGCATGCTCGGCGGGCTTCGCAAACAGCTTCAGCACCGCCGCCGTGATGATCCCGAGCGTGCCCTCCGAACCAACGAAGAGATGCTTCAGGTCGTAGCCCGTGTTGTCCTTCTTGAGCGCGCGAAGGCCATCCCAGATGCGCCCGTCTGCGAGCACCACTTCAAGTCCGAGCGTGAGGTCGCGCGCATTGCCGTACGCCAAGACCTGAACGCCGCCCGCATTGGAAGCGAGGTTCCCGCCGATCCGGCAGGATCCCTCCGAGCCAAGGCTCAAAGGAAACAGCGCGCCCGCTTCGTCGGCGGCCTTCTGCACGTCCGACAGCGTGACGCCTGCCTCGACCACCATGGACCCGCCGGCCGCATCGACATGACGGACCTTGTTCAGCCGCTCCAGCGACACGACGATTTCATCGCCCGATTCGAACGGGATCTGCCCGCCGACGAGCCCGGTGTTGCCCCCCTGCGGGACGATTCCCACGCGCGCATCGTTGGCCGATTTGAGGATCTGGGAGACCTCTTGCGCAGTGCCCGGCCGCAGGACGAGGGGCGTCTTGCCGAAATACTTGTCGCGCCATTCGGTCAGGTAGGGCGCCTGCGCCTCAGGATCGCGCACCGCGTAACGCTCCCCGACGATCGCGGTAAGCGCGTCGATCAGGGCGGCGTTGGGATGATTGAGTTTGGTCATTTCGCTTGTAGATTGGGCTGACGATGGAGGGCCATTCCGCAAAATCGCCGGATGCCGGCCGGATACTAGGAAGCTGGCCGGATACTGGATTGACGGACACTGCTACGCTTCCTAAGCGTTACGTGTCTTTGCAGGAATAGACCAGCCCGGCGCACCAGGAATAGACCGACCCCATGCGATACCTCGTAACCGGAGCGGCAGGCTTCATCGGCTTTCATACCGCCAAGGTGCTGCTTGAAGCAGGTCACGAGGTCGTCGGGCTCGACAATCTCAACGACTATTATGACGTCAGCCTCAAGCAAGCGCGACTTGCTGAAATCTCGGGCCACGGCGGCTTCCAGTTCCGCAAAGCCGACCTGAAAGACCGCCAGGCAATCGAAATCCTGTTCGCAGATCACAGCCCGCAGCGCGTCATCCACCTCGCCGCCCAGGCCGGCGTTCGCTACTCGATCGACAATCCTCATGCCTATGTCGATTCAAACATCGTCGGCATGTTGCATATCCTGGAAGGCTGCCGCCATCACGGCGTCGAGCATCTGGTCTACGCCTCGTCGAGTTCGGTCTATGGCTCGAATACCAGGATGCCGTTCGCCGTTTCCGATTCCGTCGACCACCCCGTCAGCCTTTATGCCGCCACCAAGAAGGCCAACGAACTGATGGCGCACACCTATGCGCATCTCTATTCGATTCCGGTGACGGGCCTGCGTTTCTTCACGGTCTACGGACCGTGGGGCCGCCCGGATATGGCACTCTTCAAATTCACCGAGGCGATCCTCGCCGACCGGCCGATCGACATCTACAACAACGGCCGTCACGCCCGCGACTTCACTTACATTGACGACATCGTCGAAGGCGTGCTGCGCGCGGCGGATCACATCCCGCAGCCCAATCCGGACTATGATGCGGCAGCGCCCGATCCCGCCAGTTCGAGCGCACCCTACCGGCTTTACAACATCGGCAATTCCGAGCCCGTCGAGCTGATGCACATGATCGCGGTGCTGGAACGCGCGCTCGGCCGCGAGGCCAGGAAGAATTTCCTGCCCATGCAGCCCGGCGACGTTCTCGCGACCTATGCCGATGTCGAACAACTGAAGGCCGATGTCGGGTTTGAGCCCGCGACCCCGATCGAAACCGGCATCGAGCGCTTTGTCGCCTGGTACCGGGAATACCATGGCGTGCCGGCCTGATGCCCCGGGCCGCTCCACGCCCGAACCGTTGAACGCTTGCGCGACTACGACGTGGCACCCGTGAGCCGCTCGCGCAGATCTTCCGACGCATACGCAATGAAACCGGTGTTACGATAGCCCGCTTCCGTTTTGCCATATCGGAACGGGTGACCGTCGACCGTCGTCACCAGCCCGCCCGCCGCCAGCAGCACGGCGTGGCCGGCCGCCGTATCCCACTCCATCGTCGGTCCGTGACGCGGGTAGAGATCTGCTTCCCCGCGCGCCACGAGGCAGAACTTCAGTGACGAACCGATGTTGCGCCGGCCCGCCACCGGCAGCGGCAGGCCTTCGAGATAGCTCTCGCCTTCTGACGTTCCATGCGAACGGCTGGCGACGACCGTCAGTCCGTCCCGCCCCACGGCCCGGCTCGCTATTCGCGTCAAGTCGAGCGAACTGAGTTCGTCGTCGCCGGGATTGCCGGGCAGCGGCACCTTCGCCATCGCGGCTTCGTTGCGCCCCAGCGTCACGTAGATATCGCCCAGCGCCGGCGCATAGACGATGCCGAATACGGGTTCGCCATTTTCGATGAGGCCGATATTCACCGTGAATTCGCCTGACCCGCCCGTGAATTCGCGCGTCCCATCGAGTGGATCGACGAGGAAAAAGCGCGACCCCACGTCGGGCACCTCGCCGCGGCTGACGGCCTCTTCGGCGATAACGGGAATATCCGGCGCGACCCTTTTCAAGTCGTCGAGGATCAGGACCTCGGCCTCCTGATCGGCGAGCGTCACCGGGCTGCCGTCGGCCTTACGGGTCGCATCCTGCGCTTCGTTCTTGAAATAGTGCAGCGTCACGGCCCCGGCTCTGAGGACGGTCCCCGTCAGCTTTGAAGCGAGGGCGCGGAGTTCGTTGTCATCCATGTACTGGCAGCTCCCATCAAGATTTGCAGCGGCCTTAGCACAGCGATAACGCCAGCGCGAACCCAACGCGTCGAATCCCAATAAAAATAGGGGAGCAGGCTTCCCGCTCCCCTTTGTACTGACCAGTGCGATCCGTCGGGTTATCGTCCCAGCTCCTCGCCCCACAGTTCGACTTCGGCCTGACCTTTGATGTTCAGCTTCGTGCGATACTTGAAGGTGATGTCTTCAATGTAGCGGCTTCTGCCCTTGAGGTCGAATGGCTGCGTGATCTGCCCCGCTGCAAGCGTGCCGTAGATCGGGACCTCTTCGACGTTGCCGTTGCCGTAGCGGATCGTCATCCCATACATCCGCACCTCTTCGCCTCGTGCACGGACCCGGATACTCTTGAACAGTCCCGCCGACTTGCCGACCTTGAACCGGTCGTCGTCCTTGCTGAATATCGCAGCCTTGCGGACGCCAAGCAGCTTCCAGTCCCGCCCCAAATCGTTGTCGCCGCGACGGCCATCGCGGCGGTCATCGCGACCGTCCCGGCCGCGCCGGCCATAATCGGCAGCTTCGACTTTGCCGAGCAGGTCGATACGCGCCCGTTCCGCGTCCCCGCGCTGCGGTCGCAACGTCAGGATAACGCTCTTGATGTTGCGCGTCCGGCCATCGACATCGACCGGGTCGGTTGCCTGTCCAGGCTCGAGCCGGTCGCGCATCCGCACGTCCTGACGGTCGCCGTTGCCAAAAACGATTTCCGCGCGCCGCACGTTCACCTGCTGCACCCAGGCCCTCAGGCGGATCGAGGAAACCGGTCCTTCATTCCCCTCGACGCGCAGCGTGACGACATCATCCTTGGTGTCGAGCAACTTGCTCTCGAGGACTTCGTATCCACCCGGCTCGCCGGAAACGAGACCTTCGAGTGCGACAAAACCAGTGCTCGGCAGGCGAACCTTGTATTCGATCTCGGCAGAGGCGATGGTTTCGCGCTCACCGGGCAAGTCGATCACGACGCTTGCCGCATCCTTTGCGATCATGCGGTCGACGGTAATATCGCTGGTTCGGCCGCCCGATGTTCTCAGCCGCACCGACTTCACATAGATGGCGTCGTTGACGGCAATGATGCGGATTTTGTCGAACCGCCCCATTCGCGGCTGCAATTCGATGATGTCGATCCGCGAGCGTTCTTCAGCAAAGAGCCGGACCCAGTCGTCGTTGCTCGACCCCCGGGGATCTCTTGCCTGCGAAATCGACACCAACGAAACGGAGAGGGCCAAAGCCAGGACCCAGAGAGCTAACCTATGCACGTGAACATCCTCCAGCGAATTTGTCGTTGAACCTTTGGCAGCTTTCGCCGTGTCTTTTGGGAACCCGGCGGGTCGACGGCCATGGTTCAAGCATATCCAAGTTGAACCACAGATGACTGTACAACAACCCCCGGAATGCCCGTCAACTTTGGAGCGGATCTGGAATTCGTGATCCGCGTTACCGCCCGTATCGAAACACGTCGACAGAAAGATGGTGGAGTGCGGACGAACTGGAATGTGATTTATTCCATTCTGAGGATTTCGGCCCCGCGCTTCGCTGAAATTGAACCGCCGTAGACGGAGAAAGTCCATGCAGGATGGTCCCCCAGAAATGCCACATGATGGTCTCGACCTATTGAAAAGTACGCGCGACTGGCTCGCCAGCGGCCGCAATTTGGCGCTCGCCACCGTAATCGATACTTGGGGGTCCGCCCCTGTACCCGTCGGCGGCCAGATGATCATTGCTGACGAGGAAGCCTTCCACGGGTCGGTCTCGGGCGGCTGTGTCGAGACCGACGTTATCGTTGCGGCCTGCGAAGTGCTCAACTCCGGCATCCCCCGGCGCTTGCGCTTCGGCGTCGGCAACGAAACGGCGTGGGCAGCGGGTTTGCCCTGCGGCGGCAATATCGAAGTCTATGTCCAGCCCCTGGGTGGTGAAGCAGCGCTGCACTTCGTCGACGAGTTGATCGGCGCCCGCAGCACCCGCCGATCGGTACTCGTTGAAACCGACCTTGCAACCGGAGCACGCACCCTTCACCACGGCATCGAACGCATGAGCAAACCGCTCGCGAGCTTCTACCGCTCGGGCCGCAGCGGCATCGTCGCGAGCGCTGATGGCGCGTATTTCGCCCATTCGCTCGCCCCCAGTCCGCGCCTGTTCGTCATCGGCGCAACCCACATCGCCCAGGCCCTCGTCGCCATCGCCGGGACCGTGGGCCTTGCGCCGACAATCATCGATCCGCGCGAAAGTTTCGTTTCTCAGACCCGCTTCGGCGGCACAAGGATCGCGCACGCCTGGCCGAAGGACGCGCTCCCGGAAATCGGTCTCGATACAAATACCGCTGTCATCGCCCTCGCCCATGTCGACCATATCGACGACGAGGCGCTGAGTTGCGCATTGCGCAGTCCGGCCCGCTATATCGGCGCTCTGGGTTCGGCGCGCAATCACGCAAAACGCATCGACCGGCTGGCGCAGGCTGGCTTTTCGCACGATGACATCAGGCGCATCCGGTCCCCCATCGGCCTCGACATCGGCGCCGTCACGCCAGAGGAGATCGCCCTCGCTGTAGCCGCCGAAGTGGTGATGGCCTTCCGCGGGCCGAAACGGCAGGCGGCACGATGAAGGTCGACTGCATCGTTCTCGCAGCCGGTCTGTCCAGGCGTTTCGGCGAAACCGACAAACTTATGGCCGAGGTCGGCGGCAAGCCGCTGATATGGCATGCTGCGACCTGCGCGTTGAACGCTCGGTGCAATCGGGTCGTTGTCGTCATCGGGCGGGATGGCGAACAGATTATCTCGGCGCTCGACGGCCTTGCGGTGACACTCTGCCCCAACCCGGTACACGATAAAGGCATCGGCAGCTCGATTTCCGCAGGTGTCGCTTCCCTGCCGGCCGCCACCGACGGCGTTCTCATCCTGCCCGCCGATATGCCATGGATGCAATCGGATTTGATCGACCGGCTGATATCGGTATTCGCGGCTGCCGGCGGAAAAGCCGTGGTTTATCCGACAACCGCAGGCGGCGAGCAGCGCAACCCCGTGCTCTGGCCGCGCAGCGAATTTCGGAATCTTGTCAAGCTTAACGCCGACCAGGGGGCCCGCGGCCTCATTGCAGGCACCTCGAACGAGCGGATTGAGGTCCTGGTTGCCGACGACCGTATCTTTAGAGACATCGACAGCCCCCACGACCTTCCCGGTTAACACTAATTTGCACTCCCGCAACGCTGCGGCAAAGTGTTCCGTATTTGTTTATATCCCGGTGGCAAGCCGGCCGAACGAAATCGCGCTAATGTGATGCCTCGCTTCTTCTTTGAAGCCGCATTCATCATGCATGCGGCCCGATCCTTTTCTCGCAGACCATCGTTATGTCAGAACAGTATGCCAACGATATTCTTCACGACCCGCTGCGGTGATTCGCCGAAACGGCTTGGAAAACAACAACGAACGTTCAGGACAGGAAGATACGAGCGATGACCGGGGCCCACCCCACAGCCCGAAAAGCCGCCTTGCAGGAGGTTCCTCCTCCGCAGGCGCAAGAAGGCGAGGCATCGCCCGTGGCGACCCCGGATCGGCGACGAGGCTCCGATTCCGGCCCGTCAGACGGTCGCATCTTCGCCGCGATCCTGCGGGTCGGGCTGAAAGCACTGTTGCCGCTAGCTGTCGTGGCGGCCGGATACGCTGGCTATCGCGCGCTTGTCGCCAGCAAGCCCGATGCCCCTGTGCGTCCCCAGCAGGAATTCGCGTATGCAATCAAGTCCGCGATCGTCGAATCCGGCGACTACCAGCCGGTCATGACGTTGTTTGGCTCGACGGTCGCCGGCCGGCAGGTCGATATCCGCGCGCTCGTCTCGGGCCAGATCGTCGAAACCAGCGATGGCTTGCGCGAGGGCGGCCAGGTCGAAGCCGGCGCGCTGCTTTTGAAGATCGACCCGATCGATTACCGGACGGGCCTGATGGAACTCAAGGCGCAGCGCGCCGAGACCCGCGCCAAGGTCTCCGAATTCGAAGGTTCGCTCGCCGCCAACAGGCAATCGCTCGCCCATGCGCGCGATCAGCTGAAGCTTGCCGAAATCGATCTTGAACGCGCCGAGCCTCTCGCAAAGCGTGGCGCGGTTTCCGAGCGCACCGTCGACGACCGCCGCCAGATCCTCTTGCAGCGCCGTCTGGCAGCAGACGAAATCGAGAACAACCTCAAGGTCTGGGAAGCCCGCATCACCCAGCAGCAGGCGGCTGTGAGGCGCCTTGACACCGCGATCGAACGCGCCGAGCGGCGTCTTGCCGAAACCGAACTTCGCGCCCCGTTTTCCGCCTACGTAACCGAGGTCGGTGCCCAGGTCGGACGCATGGTCGGGTCGAACGACAAGGTGGCGACCCTGATCGACCGCAACTGGATCGAAGCGCGCTTCAACCTTACCGACGACCAGTTCGGCCGCATCGTCGCCAAGGAAGGCAGCCTTGCCGGCCGCGAAGTCACCGTGCGCTGGATGCTCGGCAGCAACGCCTTCTCCTACGCCGCCGTGATCGAACGCATTGGCGCGCGCATTTCATCGGCAACCGGCGGCGTCGAGGTCTACGCCCGCATCAAGTCGCCGAACGAGACCGTCCCCCTGCGCCCCGGTGCATTCGTCGAGATCGATGTCCCAGATACCCGCTATGAAGGTGTGTTCCGTCTCCCCTCGACCGCGCTTTACAGTGGCGACAGGGTCTATGCCATCGAGAACGACCGCCTCGTCACCCGCAAGGTCCGGGTCGTCGGCGGCATCGACGAAGACCTCCTCCTCGAAGGCCACCTGAAGAACGGGGACCGGGTTTTGCTGACGCGCATTTCGACACCCGGCGACGGCGTCAAGGTGAGCGAGGCGGCAGCCCCATGAATCGGCCGTTCATGTTGCATCGCTCAGCCGGCGACCCGCCCGCGCCCGGCGGCGGCGGCATCATCGGCGTTTTCGTGCGCCACCCCACCGCGCCCAATCTCTTGATGGCGATCATGATCCTCATCGGCGTCTTCTCGCTGATGCGATTGAACCGGCAGTTCTTCCCGAGCTTCGATGTGCCCTCGATCACCGTCTCCGTGCCCTGGCCCGGCGCCAGCGCCGAGGACGTCGAAACCAACATCCTCGAAGTCCTCGAACCCGAACTCCGCTTCCTCGACGACATCGAAGAAGTGACCTCGGTCGCGCGCGAGGGTTCGGGCACTATCTCGATCGAATTCAACAGCGGTGCCGATCTCCAGAAAGCCCAGGCCGACGTCGAGCAGGCCGTCAATCGCGTCACCACACTGCCCGAAGATTCCGAGCGCCCGATCATTTCACGCGCCGTCATCTTCGATGATGTCGCTTCAGTTGCATTGACCGGACCATTTTCCGAACAGGTGCTGAAGACCTACGCCAAGCAGCTGCGCGACGAACTCCTGGCCTCCGGCATCGACCGCGTGACCCTCAACGGCGCGCGCGACGAGGAAATCTGGATCAAGCTTAGGGAAGGCGACCTGCGCCGCCTGGGACTGACCCTGCAGGACATTTCCGAGCGCGTCCGCCAGCACACCCAGGACCTGCCGCCCGGCAAGCTTGAAGGCGAAGCCGAGATCCAGCTGCGCGCGCGCGCCGAGCGCAAGACACCCGAGACCATCGGTGACATCGAAATTAAATCCGGCCCGTCGGGCGAAAAGGTTTTCCTCAAGGACATCGCCGAGATCGACACGCGCTTCGAACGCGAAGGCAAGATCGGCATGATGCGCGGCGCCCCCGCCATTGAACTTTCCGTCCAGCGCGCCCAGCACGCCGATACCTTGAAGACTATGGACATCCTCAACGCATACCTGGAACGGAAGCGGCCGACGCTGCCGCCGACGCTTCAGGTCGACCTCTACGACGTCCGCGGCAAGCTCGTCGTGCAAAGGCTCACGATTCTGATCGAGAACGGTTTGCAGGGCCTCGCCATCGTGCTGCTGCTGCTATTCTTGTTCTTGAACGCGCGCATTGCATTCTGGGTCGCAGCCGGCATCCCCGTCGCACTGCTGGCCGCCCTTGGCGTCATGTACGTCACCGGCCAGTCGATCAACATGGTTTCGATGTTCGCGTTGATCATGATGACCGGCATCATCGTCGACGATGCGATCGTCGTCGGCGAGCAGACCGCGACGCTGGAAGACCAGGGCTATTCAAGCCTGGAAGCTGCGCATATGGGGGCCGTCGGCATGCTGGCACCCGTCTCCGCAGCCATGATCACGACGCTCTGTTCGTTCTTCCCGATCGTCGTCATCAGCGGCCGCATGGGCGACATTCTGGTTGCCATTCCGCTGGTCGTGGTTGCGGTCCTGATCGCCAGCCTGATCGAGTGCTTCCTCATCCTTCCCGGCCACCTGCGTCACGGCGGAGATACGAAGAAGCCGCGCAGCCGCATCCGCAAAAGCCTCGACAATGGCTTTGCATGGTTGCGCGACGGTCCGGTCGACCGGCTGGTCAAGACGGCGTACGCGTGGCGCTACACGACGCTGTCGATCCTGGTCGCGAGCCTGTTCATTGCCGTCGGCCTCATCGCTGGCGGCCGCGTCGGCTTCCAGTTCTTCCCCTCGCCCGAGTCCGAGAACATCGCCGCTTCCGTCGAATTCGCGCCGGGCATGCCGCGCACCCAGCAGATGGCGGCACTCGACCGTATCGAACAAGCCCTTTATCGCGCCGAAAAGAAGCTTGTCGCGCCCGATGGCAGCACCGCGGCCAGACAGGATTCGACTCCGGGCTTTGAAGAGCTGATCGGAACCGCCCGCCACTCGATCGGACTCGAAGACGGGCCCCCGGCAACCGCCGAACAAGGCGGAATCCTCGTCGAAGCCGTCTTCACGATCATCGGCAGGGCGGGCCGAATTCAGAATGACAACGTGGCGGAAATCTCCGCCCAGCTCAGCGCCAGCGAATCCCGCGCCATCCGCACCAAGACCGTCGTCGACGCCTGGCGCAACGAACTTCCGCGCATCGCCGGCGTCGAGCGTGTCGCCATCAGCGGACGCCGCGCCGGCCCGCCGGGCCGTGACGTCGACGTCCGCCTGCAATCGGCGCCGATCGAGACTCTCAAGGCGGCCGCCGAAGACTTGAAGCAGACCCTGACGGGATTTCCCGGCGTCACCGCAATTACCGACGACCTGCCCTACGGCAAGCAGGAGTTCATCTTCGAGGTCAATGCGCGGGGCACCGCCCTCGGGCTCACCGGACAGGCGATCGGTGCGCAGGTGCGCAGCGCTTTCGAAGGCGACATCGCCACACGTTTCGCGCGCGGCGACGACGAGATCACGGTGCGCGTGCTTCGCCAGCAGGGCGAAGCCGGCCGCCAGGATCTGGAAAGCTACTACCTGACGACGCCGGCCGGCGACCGGGTACCGCTCAAGGAAGTCGTCGACATCAGCGAACGCCGCAACTTCTCCATCGTGCAGCGCCGCGACGGTATCCGCGCCGTCTCCGTCACCGCCGACATCGATGCGGACGTCACCTCGACCGAAGAAGTCATCGCCCGCCTCGACAAGGAGGTCATGCCGACGTTGAATGCGAAGTACGCCACCAGTCACGTTTACAAGGGCCGCGATGAAGAACGCCGCGATTCCTTCCGCGACCTGAAAGCGGGAGCGCTCCTCGCCTTCTGCCTCATCTACATCACCCTGGCATGGGTATTCGGCAGTTACTGGAAGCCGCTGACGGTGATGATGATCATTCCTTTCGGCCTCGTCGGCGCGATCCTCGGCCATTACGTCATGGACTATTCGTTGACGATCATCTCGATGATCGGGCTGCTCGGCTTGTCGGGCATCCTGGTCAACGATTCCATCGTCCTTGTCACGCGCATCAACGAACGTCTCGCTGCCGGCGACACCCTCGAAGAGGCCGCGGTCGGCGGCGCCAGGGATCGCTTCCGCGCTGTACTGCTGACGTCCCTGACGACCGTCGGCGGTCTGACGCCGCTGTTGTTCGAGAGCTCCCTGCAGGCGCAGTTCCTGATCCCGATGGCGATCACGCTGGTGTTCGGCCTCGCCGCCGCAACGATACTCGTGCTGCTTCTCGTTCCTTCGCTGATCGGCATCGGCGGCGATATCGGCCGCGCCGTTCAAAGCACCGCCCGCGGACTTGGCCCGGTTGCCAGATTCCTGCGCCGTCCGCAGCCCGCCGGATCATCCCCGCTGTCACCCGGCGAATGAAAAAGGGCCGGCAAGCCGGCCCCTTTCAAACTGCATTTTCCAACCCGGTCCCCCTCTCCGATGAGGAGAGGGGGTAGGGGCCGGGGCCCGCCCGGGTTGTGCGAGTAGGGTGGCACGTACCGGCAGGATCCCGACACCAGGGAAAGCCGCTAGAGCATGTTCAGCAAAAGTGTATGCGGTTTTGCGGTTCGAACATGCGATCAAAACAAAGACTTGAGAAGCGCGTTCGCTTTTTCATGGACTCGCAGCCGCGCTTCTAACGATCAGAACAATCCGTCGATCTGGCCCAGTTCGTTGATGCAGATCTTTTCCGAAGCAGGAACGCGCGGCAGGCCTGGCATCCGCATGATGTCGCCGCACACGGCAACGATGAACTCCGCACCTGCCGCCAGGATCACTTCGCGCACCGGGATCGTATGTCCGGTCGGCGCGCCCCGCAAATTGGGGTCGGTCGAGAACGAGTACTGCGTTTTCGCAATGCAGATCGGCAGGTGTCCGTATCCGGCTTCCTGCAGTTCCTTGACCTGCGCGCGCACCGCCGCGCTGCCCGACACGTCATCGGCCCGGTAGATCTCGGTGGCGATGGTCTTGATCTTGTCCCAGATCGGCATGTCGTCGGGGTAGATCGGCTTGAAGTTCGCCTGGCCCGAGTCGGCGAGTTCGACGACATGGTGGGCAAGGGCTTCGATACCGGCCCCGCCATCGGCCCAGTGCGATGCCAAGAACGCCTTGGCCCCGACGGCTTCCGCTGCAGCCTTCACGGCCTCGACTTCGGCATCCGTATCGGTGATGAACTTGTTGATTGCGACCACCGGCGGAACGCCGAACTTGCGCAGGTTTTCCAGGTGCCGCTGCATGTTGGCAGCACCCTTCGTCACGGCTGCGACGTTCTCGTTCTTGAGATCGTCCTTGGCGACGCCGCCGTGCATCTTGAGCGCGCGGATCGTTGCGACGAGCACCACGGCCTGCGGCTTCAGCCCCGCCATGCGGCACTTGATATCGAAGAACTTCTCAGCGCCGAGATCTGCTCCAAAGCCGGCTTCGGTGACGACGTAGTCGCACAGCTTCAGCGCGGTCTTGGTCGCCAGCACCGAGTTGCAGCCATGCGCGATATTGGCGAACGGACCGCCGTGGATGAACACGGGGTTGTTTTCAAGGGTTTGCACGAGGTTCGGCATCAAGGCGTCCTTCAGCAGCACCGTCATGGCGCCGTCAGCCTTGAGATCGCGAGCAAGAACCGGCTTCTTCTCGCGGGTGTAGCCGATCACGATATTGCCGAGGCGTCGCTCGAGATCGGCAAGGTCCTTGGCCAGACACAGGATCGCCATCACTTCGGAAGCGACCGTAATGTCGAAACCGTCGGTGCGCGGGAAACCGTTCGACACGCCACCGAGCGAATTGGTGATCTGGCGCAGCGCGCGATCGTTCATATCGATGACACGACGCCAGGCGACGCGGCGGGAATCGATGCCGAGCGAGTTGCCCCAGTAGATGTGGTTGTCGATCAGCGCGGCCAGCAGGTTGTTGGCCGACGTGATGGCGTGGAAATCGCCGGTGAAGTGCAGGTTGATGTCTTCCATCGGCACGACTTGCGCATAGCCGCCGCCGGCCGCACCACCCTTGACGCCGAAGCACGGCCCGAGCGACGGCTCGCGCAGGCAGCTCATGGCTCTCTTGCCGATACGGTTGAGACCGTCGCCGAGACCGACCGTCGTCGTCGTCTTGCCTTCGCCGGCCGGCGTCGGACTGATGGCCGTCACCAGGATCAGCTTGCCGTCCGGCCGGCTCTGCAGGCTGTCGACGAATTCCGAGGAGATCTTCGCCTTGTATGGCCCATAGTTGTGCAGCGCATCCGCCGGCACGTCGATTCTGGCCGCCACATCGACGATCGGCCGCATGGTCGCTTCACGTGCGATTTCGATATCTGACTTCACGCTCATGTCGTTTCCTCTTCCGTCCCTGGATAGGCCCCGGAAGGAGCCATGTTTTGATGTTGCTCAGGCTTCCGGCTCGACGCGGACACACACGTCGCCGACCTTCACGCCCGCACTTTCCGCCCATTCTTTGCCGGTCACCTTCGCGTCCTTGCCAGGACGCACGCGCTTGGCCAGGATAGCCCTGCCATCGCCCGCCGCGATCGTCACTCCATCGTCCCCAATTGCCAGGATTTCGCCAGGCCTGCCGCTGCCTTCGGTCGTAGCCGCATCGAATATGGCCAGCTGCGTTCCGTTGATGTTGGTCCACGACCCCGGCTGCGGATTACCGGCGCGGATCCAGTTGTAGACCTCGTCGGCAGGCTTTGAGAAATCAAGCTGGGCTACTTTCTTATTGAACCAGCTTTCATATGAGCCGGCCGTCAGATCCTGGGTATGCTTCAGGATGACCCCGTCCTTGACGAGGTCCAGGCACTCCAGCATGGCCTCGACCCCCATCGGAAACAGCCTCTTGAAATAGACGTCGCCGAGCGTTTCGTCCGGGCCGATCTCGCAGGTCTTCTGCAGGAAGATCGGACCCTCATCGAGCCCGTCGTCGGGCCAGAAGATCGTCAGCCCGGTCTGCTTGCGGCCCATCGCGATCGGCCAGTTGATGCCCGACGGGCCGCGATGCCAGGGGCACAGCGACGGGTGGTACTGGAAGGTGCCGAAACGGGGCGCATCGCGCACGGCCTGCGGCACGAACAGCAGGACATAGGCCATCATGCAGACATCGGCGTCAAACGACTGCATCAGCTGCAAGGCTTCAGGCGTCTTCCATGACGCCGGCTGATGCACCGGCAGCCCTTTCTCCCGGGCCAGTTCGACCAGCGGATCCTCTGGCTTGCCCTCCTTCGTGGGCGCGCAACACACCGCCACGACGTTTTCGCCGCGCTCCAGAAGCTTCTCCAGAACCGCCTTGCCGAATGCCTGCTGGCCATGAACCACGATACGCATGCGTCCTCCTTGTCCATCCGGCAAATCCGGAGGAAGTGTCTCTATGCTGCGAAATTGGCGGGACCGGCCAGATCCGGTCCCTCGGCAATCAAGCTGATAACGGGTCGACGAAGACTGGCCTTACTCTGCGGCCAACTTCTTTACGGCTTCGGTAGCCCCGATCTCTTTCAGTTCGGCGATCTCTTCGGCCGAATATCCCAGTACATCCGCCAGGATTTCGGACGTATGTTCGCCCAGCAGCGGCGAGCGTGTCACCTCGACCGGGCTGTCCGACATCTTGATCGGGCAGCCGACCGAGAGGTACTTGCCGCGCTCCGGGTGATCGACCTCGACGATGGTGCCAGTTTCGCGCAGCGACATGTCCTCGGCGATCTCCTTCATCGAAAGGATCGGGCCGACCGGAATATCGAGCGGGTTGCAGATTTCCATGACCTCGAACTTGGTCTTGGTCATGGTCCAGGCTTCGATGGTCGCGAAGATTTCGCTGAGCTTGTTGAGGCGTGCAGGCGGGGTTGCGTACTCGGGATCTTCCTTCCATTCCGGCTTGCCGATCACGTCGCAGATCTTCTTCCACGCCGGGGCCTGCGTGATGAAATACGTGTAGGCGTTGGGATCGCTCTCCCAGCCCTTGCACTTGAGGATTCGTCCCGGCTGGCCGCCGCCCGAATCGTTGCCGGCGCGCGGTGTCGCCTCGCCGAACGGAATGCCCTCCCCGTACTGCGAGTATTCCTTCAGCGGTCCCTTTTCGAGCCGCTGCTGGTCGCGCAGCTTGACGCGACAAAGGTTCAAGACGCCATCCTGCATCGGCGCCAGCACCTTCTGCCCGCGTCCCGTCTTCTCGCGCTGGAACAGCGCCGCCATGATGCCGAGCGCAAGATTCAGGCCCGTGCCCGAGTCGCCGATCTGCGCGCCCGTGACGAGCGGCGGACCATCGAGAAAGCCGGTCGTCGACGCCGAACCGCCGGCGCACTGGGCGACGTTCTCGTAAACCTTGCAGTCTTCGTAGGGGCCGGGCCCGAAACCTTTCACCGACGCCATGATCATGCGCGGGTTGAGTTCCTGGATGCGCTCCCACGTGAAGCCCATGCGGTCGAGCGCGCCGGGTGCGAAGTTCTCGACGAGCACGTCGCAACTTTTCACCAGCCGCTCGAGGACTTCCTTGCCCTTGTCGTTCTTGGTGTTGAGCGTGATCGAGCGCTTGTTGTGGTTGAGCATCGTGAAGTAGAGGCTGTCCGCCCCCGGCACGTCCACGAGCTGCTTGCGCGTCGCATCACCCTCGCCCGGCCGCTCGACCTTGATCACATCCGCACCGAACCACGCCAGCAGCTGCGTACAGGTCGGCCCGGACTGAACGTGGGTGAAATCGAGGATCCTGACGCCATCAAGCGCTTTGGTCATTTTCGTCGCCTCTTGCAATTGTTCTGACGGTTCGAGCCGCCTTTGTTCATCCGGTTTTCCTGCCCCTCCGCCACAAATTGCGACGCGACGGGCACTGATATCGGGTCAGATACCATCGCACCCCCGGACATCAAAGCCCGGGGGTGCGGAGTTTTCTGCTATTTGTACATCGTCTGGTTCTTGGTGCCCGGCGCATATTCGGTCGGGTCGACCCAGATGTTGATGACCGCCGAACGGCCCGACTTGGCGATCTGCTCGCGAGCCCGCAGCAGCGCCGGCTGGATGTCTTCCGCCTTGTGGACTTCCTCGCCGTAGCCGCCGAGCATTTCGGCGAACTTCGAGAAGGGTATGTCGCCGAGAAGGTTGCCGATGTTGCCGCGCTGCTCGCCGTACTTCGAGATCTGCCCGTAGCGGATCTGGTTCATCGCCGAGTTGTTGCCGATGACCGCCAGGTAGGGCGCACCGAACCGGTTGGCGGTTTCCATGTCGAAGGCGGTCATGCCGAACGAGCCGTCGCCATAGTAGCACATCACTTCCTTGTTGGGATGCGCCAGCTTGGCGGCGAGCGCGAAGCCGGTGCCGACGCCGAGCGAGCCGAGCGCACCTGGGTCCATCCACTGTCCTGGACCGCGCGGACGCACCGCCTGCGCCGAGATCGTCACGACGTCGCCGCCGTCCCCGATATAGATCGTGTCTTCGCCAAGGAATTCGTTGATTTCCCAGGCCACGCGGAAGGGGTGGATCGGCGAGCGATCCGAAGTAAACAGTGGCATCAGCTTTTCGAGCGCGACAGCTTCGGCTTCCTGGAGCTTTGCCATCCACTGCTTGCGCGCCTGACGCTTGCCGTTGTCGGTTTTCGCCGACGCCGCATCGAGGACCGCTCCGAGGATCGCACCAGGATGACCGACGAGACCGAGCGAGATGTCGCGGTTCTTTCCGACCGTCTTGTAGTCGAGATCGATCTGCACCAGCTTGACGTCCGGTGAAATACGCTTGCCGTAGCCCATGCGGAAGTCGAACGGCGTTCCGACGATGACGATGACGTCGGCGTTCTTGAAGGCCAGCGAGCGCGTGCGGTCGAAGTGGTGCGGGTCGCCTGGCGCAAGCATGCCGCGGCTGGCGCCGTTGAGGTAGGCCGGGATATCGAGACCGCGCACCAGTGCGATGGCTTCGTCCTGGCCGCGTGCGGCAAACACCTGCTGCCCGAACAGGATCGCCGGCCGCTCGGCGTTGACGAGCAGGTCGGCGAGCTTTTCGATGTCCTTGGGATCGCCGATGCCGCGCACCGATGCGCGATAGGCCCCGGCCTTTGGAATGACGGCGTTGTCGATGTGGATTTCCCGGTCGAGGATATCGCGCGGAATTTCGAGATAGGCCGGGCCGTACGCGCCGGCAAAGCACTCGCGCGCCGCCATCGAGATCATGTCGGCAACGCGCTCGGTGGAGCGGACGCTGTCGGCGAACTTGGTGATCGGCCGCATCATGTCGACATGCGGCAGATCCTGCAGCGAACCCATGCGGTGCTGCGTCATGCCGCCCTGGCCGCCAATGTGCAGGATCGGGCTTTCGGAACGGAACGCGGTTGCAACGCCGGTCACCGCATTGGTGCAGCCGGGGCCTGCGGTCGTGACGACGCAGCCGAGCTTTCCGGTCTGGCGGGCATAGCCGTCGGCGGCATGCGCGGCAACCTGCTCGTGGCGCACGTCGATGATGCGGATGCCTTCGTCGATGCAGCCGTCATAGATATCGATGATGTGCCCGCCGCACAGCGTGAAGATGGTGTCGACGCCTTCGCTCTTGAGCGCCTTCGCGACAAGCCGGCCGCCGGAGACGACATTGGGATCGGAACTCTTTTGCGCGAGCGTATCGTCGGCCGTGTTCGCTGTCTTAATCGCCGCCATAAGCAGCCTCCCATATGTTTGCGGGCAATCGCCCTGTTACCCAACACCGGCTTGCCGAGTGTTGGTGAATGTGCCCAACACCGGCCTGCCGAGTGTTGACGAATGTGCCCAACACCCATCAGAAGAGTGTCGGCAATGCAGCCTGGCCTCTACTCGATGTCGACGTAGCGCTCGACGTGATCGCGAAGGCGCATCGTGTGATCGCACACGAGTTTTCCCGCCCGCTCCCCGTCTCGCGCTTCAAGGGCTTCGATAATTTCCTTGTGGTCCGCGATCGAGCGCTTGGCCCGGTCGTTTTCGAAGATCGCCCGATTGCGGATCGCGCGGACGTGAACGAACAACCCGTCCGTGATATCGGAGATCAGCTGGTTCTTGCTGAGCCCTATGATTGCCTGGTGAAACGTGATGTTGGCATCCGAATATTCACCCATCCGCCGCGCCACCGCGTCCTGGCCGAAGTCGTCGACGAGTTCGTGCAGCGCTGCGATTTCCTGATCGCTGGCCACCGTGCAGGCCTGGCTCGCCGCCATGCTTTCGAGCGCCGCCCACACCGTGATCATTTCCATGATCTCCGACTTTGTCCTGCGCACGATGAAGATGCCGCGCCGGGCGACGACCCTGACGAGGCCTTCCTGATCGAGCTGCGCAAGCGCCTCGCGTAGCGGCGTTCTCGAAATACCGAACCGCGCCGACAGATCCCGTTCGTCGAGCCTGAGTTCGACCTTGCTGTCGTAGATATTCATTTCCGTAATCGCTGACTTGAGTGCCTTGTAGGCGCGCGCCTTCAGGCTCTGGCTCTCACCGATCGGCTCAACGGACAGTCGGTTGGCGGACATCGCAATGGCCTTCAGTCTGCATGTCGCGGGACAAAGAGGCCAGACGCAATGGCACCCGATTAAGCCCGGCGAAACTCCTCGAATTCTCTCTGGTATACCATATACCAGCCAAATCGTTATTGCTCAAGCGTTTCCCGCCGCCTTCGCCATGTCTTCAAGAATCTCTGCTGGGCGACGGCATTTACCGGCAGGGCAAGCGCGTCACCGCGCTTGCCCTTGAAGATTAAAATCAGGCGCTGTCGCTCGCCTTCTTCTTTCCACTGCCTGTCACCATCCGGTAGAGTGGCGGCAGCGCCGGCAGGAGCAGCAGGATCAGCGCAATGACCATGATCGGACCCGAGTAGGGCCGATAGAAGAAGGTCATCGGATCGCCCCCGCTGATGAGCAGCGACTGACGCAGCGCCGGTTCGGTCAGCGGGCCGAGCACGATGGCGAGCACAGCGGGCGCGACCGGATAATCGAGCTTGCGCATCAGATACCCGACGAGTCCGAAAATCAGCATCAGCCAGACGTCGTGCATGTCCTGGGTCGGCGCATAACCGCCCACGAGGCACAGCGTCAGGATGATCGGCGCGAGAATCGTGAAGGGCATTTTCAGAACCCAGATGAACGCCGGAATGAACAGAATGTTGAGGATCAGCGCGAACAAGTTGGCAACGTAGAGCGAAGCGATCAGGCCCCAGACGAAGTCCGGATTGGAGGTGAACAGCCGCGGACCCGGCTCGAGCCCCCAGATCACCATGCCGCCAAGCAGAATGGCGGTCGTCGGCGAACCTGGAATACCGAGCGTCATCATCGGCAGCATGGAGCCGGTGCTGGCCGCGTTGTTTGCCGTTTCGGGTGCCACCACGCCCTCGATGTTGCCCTTGCCGAATGTCTCAGGATGCTTCGACATCTGCTTGGCGAAACCATAGGCCATCAGCGATCCAGGCGTTGCGCCGGCCGCCGGCAGAATGCCGACGAAGTATCCAAGCAACGAACCCATCAGCATCGTTTTCCACGTGCCCATCAACTCGATGACATTATTCTTGATGCGATCGACCGTGATGACCGCTTCCGACAGCATGCTCTTGCCGCCGGCCTTGGCGTTTTCCTCCACCGTCCACAGCATCTCGCCGATGCCGTAGATGCCGATCGCCAGAACCAGGAAGTTGATGCCGTGCATGAAGCCGGAAATGTCGCCGAAGATAAGCCGCGGCCGCCCGGTAATGATATCAAGGCCGACCGCCGCCAGAACGAGCCCGATGCAGATCGAGAAGATCGTCTTGGCGATGTCGTCGCCGCCGAGACCCACGAACGTCGCGAACGCCAGCAGCATCAAGGCAAAAGTTTCCTGCGACCCGAACGTCAGTGCGATATGCGCCAAGGGCGGGGCGAAGAACGTGAACAGGACGACCGAGATCGAGCCGCCGACGAATGAGGCGACGGCAGCTGCGGTCAGCGCCTTGTCGGCCAACCCTTGCTTGGCAAGCGGTCGCCCGTCGAATGTCGTTGCCACCGCCGTCGAGGCTCCGGGAATTCCCAGCATGATCGACGAAATGGCGCCCCCGTACATCGCGCCGTAATAGATCGCGCACAAGAAGATGATAGCGCCGTCCGGCGGCACGAGGAACGTCAGCGGCAACAGGATCGCCACCCCGTTGACCGAGCCGAGCCCCGGCATCGCGCCGATGAACAGCCCAAACGCACAACCGACGATGATCAGGACGAGATTGAGAGGTTGCAGGGCGACGACGAAGCCGTGCCCGAGCAGTGAGATAATTTCCATCATGGTGCGACGCTCTTCTCGTTGCGAATTGGTTCTTGCGACGGCTCCATCGGGAGCTCACCACTCGTGGACGGCCGGATGTGAAAGCCCAGCCGATCGATAACCCCGCGTCTGTTAAAGGCTGTAGATGAAGGCGAAGATCGGCAGGAACAGCGGTTCCGTCATGCCTTTCGGCAGCGAGATCTGCAGCAGCACTTCGAAGAAAACGAAGGTCAAAACAGGCACGACGATCGCAGTCGTAATCGTCGACACCCAGGTGTGGCTGCCGATCACCTTGAGGTAGAAGAAGATGAACAGCGGCAGCGCACCATAGAAGCCGATGCCTTTGAAACCGCCGATGCCGATGCCCTCGACAAGCGCGATGCAGCCGGTCAGCGCCAGAGCGACCATTGCAACAGGCGTGAACATGCCCGGCTCGAACAGGGGGTCTTCGTTCGTAGCGACCGGGCCGACGCGACGTACCCATTTGAAGAGAATCCAGATCGTCGAAGCCAGCATTGCTGCGGAAAGCCAGAATGGCCAGGCACCGCCGCCTGGACCGACCCCCTTCACCCAGAAGATCGGCAATTCAGCGCTCTTCCACATGAAGTAGGCGGAAAGCACCGCCATCACGAGTCCCATGAGAAGTTCAGCAGTTCTGACAGTCATCGTTTTTTGACCTATGAACGGGCGACCCGAAATCGCTAGCGATCCAGCCAGCCGCCATCCCATTGCGCGGAAAACTCCGCACGCGTCGGCAGGCCTTTGAGCTATTGAAACGTCGAAGCGGTCGGTCCCGGTGGGTGGACCGAAATTCCAGTGCGGCGAAGTTGGTCCGGCCAGATGGCGATCCGGCCGGTACCAGGAGTTCGGCGATTATTTAATCTCGCCCATTTCCTTCAGCATGCCGCGATGCACTTCGTTTTCTTTCTTCCAGTACGCCATCAGGGCGTCACCGCTGAGAGGATCTCCCTGCAGCTTCTGCTTCACGCGGTAGGCTTGCCAGTCCTTGGCGTTGAACACCCTCGTGAACAGATCCTGATAGTAGGCAGCGGCTTCCGCGCTCATGCCCGGCGCGCCGACGACGGAACGCTGCATGAAGTACACGAAATCCTTGCCCTGATCCTTGAACGTCGGGACGCCTTCGTAGATCGGCTCCGGCGTGAAGCAAGCGATCGGCTTCGTCTTGTTCGAGGCATCGCCCACCTTGAAGAAGGGCTCCTGCTCGGACGGGTTGTTCACGGTCGAATCGGCGTTTTTGCCTGCCAGTTCCTTGGCCACCGCACCACCGCCCTTGTAGGGGACGTACTTCATTTCCAGGCCATAGGCGGTGTTCAGGTAGTCAGTCAGAAGGTTGTCTTCCGACGCCTTTCCGGTGCCGGCCATGATCCAGTCTTTGCCTTTGGCCTTCGCAGCCTTGACGAACCCATCGATGTTGTCGATTCCGGATTCGACATTGACCCAAAGGCAGAAGGTGTCTTCGGCCATCCGCATTACTGGCGTGAATGTGGTGATGTCCACGCCGAGTTCCGGCTGGCGCAGCGGGGTGGTGTAGAACGAGTTGAGCGTGAACATGATCGTATGGTCATCGCCTGTCTTGCCCTTCATATAGACAAGCGCTTCAGCACCCGACCCGCCGCCCTTGTTGACCGGAATTACCGGCACGCTGGCGAGGTTTTCCTTGGCCATGATCGACTGCAGGAAGCGAACGGCTTTGTCAGCCCCGCCGCCCTTGCCAGCCATCACGACGAACTCGATCGGCTTCTGCGGCTGGAATTCAGCCATCGCGGCTGAACTTACGCCAGCAACGAGCGCAGCTGCACCCGTCATTCCCAGGGCAAACCCCAGCATCCGTCCACTACGTTGAAGCATCAAAATTCCTCCCTTTTGCGCTTCGCTCTATTTCAGGCCCCTGGAACATAATCGGTCCATCGTCCTGTGTCGCTTCTCTTGCGCTTCTTAAGGGCGACATCATGTTCAATGCGACATTAGCGCGCCCTTTTGGGATACAATATGCCAAGAAACTTTCGAGTGCAACGGGTATCGTCGCGAGAAGGGGAAGAATCAGAAATCCGCCTTGGTATGTTGAAAAACCGGATTTGAAAAACCCGCGCCAGTCGATCCGCGCTATTTACCTTGCAATGGGCCGACCCTACCGAAGCGCAAATCCAGGACTGGCGCAAGACAGGATCAGCCGGGATCGCCGTCGGCGATTCGGGGGACTTGATAAACTTGGCGTTGAATCAGCGATTTAGTGTATTTTCAGCCCAGTCGCACGGGCGTAAGCGCAAGGACACTTGAAGCCCACGCGCAAACGCCAAGGCCGTTGGCAACGAGGCTGTTGGCAAGACGGCCCACGGGGCAGCAAGACACGAGCCAGGACCAAGAGAGCCGCCATCATGCAGTTGCACGAATTCCAGGCAAAGGAACTCTTGGAGCGTTACGGCTTGAAAATCCCGCGCGGCCGCATCGCCGGCGATATCGAGCAGGCCCGACGCGTCGCAAATCGCCTTGGCTTCCCGCGCTTCGCCGTCAAGGCGCAGGTTCGCGCGACCGAGCGGATGGCAGCGGGAGGTGTGCGTTTTGCGGCCTCTCCCGACGGCGTCGCTGCGACGGCAGCGACCATGCTCGGGCGCGTTCTCTCCTCGCAACGGCATGCGACAAGCCATGAGTTCGTCCGCTGGGTCTTGATCGAGGAAGCAATTGCCTGCTCGCTGCAGCTCTATGCCGCCGTTGTTCTCGACACCTCGACCGGACGGCTTGTCCTGCTGACCAGCCGAAACGGCGGTGCCGGCATCGAGACCCATGCTGCCGGCGAGCCCGATCTCATCAGGAAGACGCCCCTGTTCCTGACGTCGGCCGGTGTCGATGGCGCGTTTGCGGATGCAGCCGCGAGCCTCGCCCTGCCAGCCGCGACCACTGCAAAGGCCGCGGAAATCTTGCGCACGCTGGCGCAGATGGCCGTCGAACTCGATGCCGTCCAGGTTGAAGTCAACCCGCTCGCGCTGACACCGTCGAACGAACTCGTGGCCCTCGACGCCAAGCTGCAGTTTGACGATCACGCCCTGTTCCGCCACCCCGGACTGGCCGCGTTCCGCGAAGCGGTAACGAAAGAGGAGGACGATCCTCACGAGCTTGGCGCCGACCGCCATCAGATCAACTATGCCGCCCTCGGCGGCACCATCGGCCTCGTTGCCAACGGCGCCGGGCTGGCGCTCGCCACCCTCGATATGCTTCGCGACTTCGGCGGATCGCCGGCGAACTTCATGGACATACGCACGACGGCAACCAGCCTCGACATCGCCTACGGCGTCGAACTAGTGCTCAACAATCCCAACACCAGGGCGCTTCTTGTCAATGTCCATGGCGGCGGCATGCAGCGCTGCGATACCATCGCCGAAGGCATCGCCGTCGCGGTCAGCCGGACAACGCGCAAACTGCCGATTGTCGCGCGGTTCGCCGGCAATAACGCGGACTTCGCGGGCGTTCGCCTTGAGAGCGCCGGCATAGATTTCCAGGCGGCAAGCGACATGACAGGCGCTGTCCGCAGTATTGTCGAACTTTCCAAGACCGAGGCTCTAAAGTGATTGGCAGCACCGGCATCAGCGACGTTTCGACGTTTTGACCGCCCGCCGGTGGTGGTATACCAGCCCCGGCAGCACACGAATAACGCAGCGCGACAAATAACAAGGGGGAGTTCGCTCGATGAAGGTTTGCATCTACGGTGCCGGCGCAATCGGCGCCCATCTGGCGGTCATGTTGCACGGTGCCGGCGTCGACGTTTCGGTGGTGGCGCGCGGCCCGCACCTTGAAGCAATCAAGGCCAACGGCCTGAAACTGATCGTCAACAACGAGGAAAAAATCGCCCACGTGCGCGCGGCCAAGAACCCGGAAGATCTTGGCGTCCACGACTACGTCATCGTTGCCGTGAAGTCTCATCAGGCCTGGGATGCCGCCGAGCACATGCTGCCGCTCATCGGGCCGCAGACGCATGTCGTGACGGCGCAAAACGGCATTCCCTGGTGGTACTTCCACGGCCTTAAGGGCCCATGGGAAGACAAGCAGCTTGAAAGCGTCGACCCTGGCGGGCGCCAGTGGCGCGCCATCGGTCCAGAGCGCGCGATCGGCTGCACGGTTTATCCGGCCGCCGAAATAACCGGGCCCGGCGTCATCACGCACACCTATGGCGACCGCTACAATCTTGGCGAACCCAATGGCGAAATCACCCCGCGGGTCAAGGCGCTTGCCGACGTGCTCGAAGCCTCTGGCCTCAAATGCCGCATCTACGACCAGATCCGCGATGACATCTGGCTGAAGCTGTGGGGCAACCTGTGCTTCAACCCGATCTCGGCCCTGACCCACGCAACCCTCGACGTCGTCGCGACCGATCCCGGCACCCGCGCCGTCGCCCACGCGATGATGAGCGAGGCCGAATCGCTCGCCCGCAAGATGGGAGTCGACTTCCGCGTCGATATCGAACGCCGCATCAATGGCGCGGCAGCGGTCGGCGCGCATCGCACCTCGATGCTTCAGGATCTCGAAAAAGGCCGCAAACTCGAACTTGACGCGCTCCTCACCGTTGTCGCCGAGATGGGTAAGCTGGTCGAGGTTGCAACCCCGACGATCGACACCGTGCTGGCCCTGACACAGCAGATGGGCCGCGTCGCAGGCGTCTATCCCGTGTTCCCTGAATTCGAAGGCGGCGCCTGATCGCAGGCGACTTGGGCGGCAGCCGCAGCACGTTTTGGCTACAGCTACATCCGGCCATCGAAGCGCGAAAGCGATCGCGTATGGTCGGATCACGCTCTAATCGAATCCGAAGGGTCCGAGCGAATTGGCTCGGACCCTTTTTTTGCAACGCAACCGACCGCGCCGTTAGTCGAAACGGACACCGGAGCCTGTGCACAAAATCCGTCACGTCAACGTTGCGAAACTGCCACAAAAGCAGGCCTCGTGGCCGCTACGCCAACAGGGCCATCCAGCCGGGAGACATGCTGGAACGTCTTGACGACGCGCAACACGGGAACTGAGCCAGCCCCCTTAAACCATTTCCGGAGAAAGCAAATTGCCTCCAATGTTCGTAACACCTGACGTCACTTCCAGCGATCTGACGGGACCCTGCTTCAACCTGCGCGACGTGCCCAAGATCAGCGCAATTGCTGTGCTAAAAGTCGTCGCAGCAACAAAACGACGTTCAAGATCTTTGGGCACTTGAACGCACTTGCGAGAGGCGGCAGTCTCGCTCGCGTAGGCGGCACGCCTGTCTCCAGAGGGCAATAGGGACGGGGCCAACGTATCGCCTCGCTGACGAAAGTCCTGCGGAACCTCAAAACCAACTGAGGCGTCCTGCGGCAACGCGGGCCAGGACGAAATGCGGGGAAGTCTCACGGGATCGCCAGCGACATTGGCGGTCCCATTTTCCTTTCAGGGACCGGAGACCGCACTCAGCCCTGCGGTGGCGGGGGAACCGGCGTCGCCACGACCGCCGTGCGGCCCTTGATCTGCACTTCACGCCGCGTCACGTAGACGGAAGCCGCGAAAATGATGAAGCCGCCAAGCCACGTCGCCGCCCCGATCGATTCTTGGAATGCCAGATAGCCCAACAGCACGGCAAACGGCAGCCGCACGAACTTGAAGGTCATGACGAGCGACGCATCCATCGCCGCATAGGCACGAACGAGTGCCATGTGCCCGACGACGGCGATCAGCCCCAGCGCGATGAAGTACGGCCAGAACTCGGCCGGCGGCCACACCCAGACGAACAGTGCAGGCACCAGCGACAATGGCGTCAGCAGAAGGTTCGTCAGGAACACCACCCGGTCCGCATCGTCCTCCAGCGTCAACTTTTTCACGAGCGGTCCGATCAGTCCCATGACACAGGCGGACGTCAGCGCGAAAGCCTGTCCTGCCCCAAGCATGCTCGACCCTGGCTGCAGAATGATGAGAGCCCCGATGAAGCCGACGAAGAGTGCCATCCAGCGCCGCAGCCGCACTTTCTCGCCAAGCAGCAGGATCGCGAATACGGTCCCCATCAACGGTGCCAGGAAGCTGATCGCCGTCACCTCGCCGACGGGAATCAGCGCCGCCGCCTGGAACATCGACGTCATGGCGACGAAGCTCAACACCACGCGGATCCCGTAAAGCTCGATGCGCTTGGTTCGGACAAGTGAAAAACCGCGCCAGAACAGCAGCGGCAACATCCACACGACGCAGAAGAAATTCCGGAAGAACACCACCTGCAGCGGATCGATGCCCTCCTTCGACAGATACCGCCCGAGCGTCATCAGTCCCGCCAGGAACGCCATTGCCGCCACCACCCACAGCGCCCCGGCCAGCGGCTGATCGCGCTTGCCCGCGCGCCCGCTCTCGGCAACCGCACCGCGAAACGCGGCGAGACGCGAACCCTTCTTGTCGACCGGCGGCTTCGCGGACGGCGTGTCCATGTTGCGGGGCCTTGTGGTTTGCCTGAAACCCATCGTCTCGATCGTAAGCGATCGATAAGGAAGCCGATGCACCCGATACCGGGACGCCGCCAGCCGCCTGTTCAGGCGTCCGCCGCCACGAACGCCCTGACGGCGACCACGGTCGTGTTGTCCTGATGCGGATCGCGCATGGCTTCAACCGACCGGATCAGCGCGCTGGCAACCGCCTCGGCGCCATCGGCTGCGTAGCCGGAAACGATCCGCTCGATCTCGTTGATTTGCAGCGTGTGCAATCCGTCGCTTGCAAGGATCACGTAATCGCCATCCTCCAGCAACAGCGGCTTTCGCGACTGATCGACAAGATCGAGTTCATCGCCCGTGACTGCCGAACGCAGCATGTGCCGCCTCGGATCCTGCCGCGCCTGCTCGGCCGTGATCTGTCCCGCCGCCGCCATTCTGTCGAGCTCGGGGGCGAGCGAGTGATCCTCGTTCAACAGCGCCACTTCGCCCCGCCGGAACAGGAACAGAGGGCTGTCGCCGACGCTGACCCACTCGACCCCGGCGTCCGTGAATGCCACTCCGATCACCGTCGACCCCATGCCGCTCAGGACCGGGTCGGCCTCGACCTGCCGCGCGATCGCGTCATTCGATTCTTCGAGCGAAACGATGAGGCGGTTGGCGATAGAACCCTCGCCCCCGCTGTATGCGGCCATGAAGCGATCGCAGATCATCTTGCTGGCCAGCGCCCCGCCGGTATGCCCACCCATGCCGTCAGCCAGGACGGCCACGAGTTCGCGCCAGCCGAGCCCCGGTTCTCCAGCAACCGTCGGCGGACCGGCTTTGACCGTCGCAGCGTCTTCCTGGTATTCGCGGGCGCCCTGCGTGGCGCGCCTTGCGTAATCGAATGCGAGCATCAGCTCTATTTATCCGCAATCTCGGACCAGTCGAAGTCCTTGCCGCAGAACGGCACGAAAACGATCTGGGTCCGGCCCATGACGATCACGTCCATCGCGCTCAATTCGACTGCCCCGGTGGGCCGCGCATTATTGACCGAAACGACATTCGTCTTGGCCAGGTTGGGCACGAAAAGGAAGGATCGGTCGCTCGAATCGTAGCGAACGTAGGCCTGTTCCTCCGATGAAATCGCATCGTCCCCGAAATCGATGGGGATACGTTGTGTCAGTGCCCGGCCAATCGAGTTGTTGCCCTCATAGATCGGCCGGTAGGAACCGATTCCGGGTCCGCCAACAATGACGAGCCAGCCGACGACGGGGTCGCAGCCAAAGCCGCCGCGCGCCACTTCCACCTTGCCGCGCACCCGTTGGGTACGTGAAGCGTCTTCTTCTTTCGCTACCATGTCCTTGGCCACCCGAGTGGTTTCATCGACCTGTCCAACTTGCGCGCTCGCCGGCATCACGGCCGACGTCCCGCCCCGCGCCTCGCGCGCCGCATCCGCTGCGCTCAGTCCGCCGGCACGTTGCGTCATCGCCGGCGCCGGCTCCTCGGACTGAACGTCTGCTTCGCTCGAAGTCACTTCTGCCGCATCGGAAGCCTTCGGTAAAGGTGGCGGCAATTGCATCGGCTCGGCCCGGGCAGCTGCCACGACCGCTGCTTCGTCCGGCTGCGACCTGCCGGTCTCATCGCGGCTTGCTGCGGCCAGAGCGTCCTTCAACGTCCCAAGGAACCCTGTGCGTTGCCCTGCCGGTGGTTTTCGATCCTGACCCATGTTGTATTGGTCCTCCCAGAAGTGTTGCACGCCAGCCCTTCGTTACAAATCATCCGCTCTCAAACGGTCCGAAGTTCGCTCAAGCGCTCGCAGACGGTGGTGGCGAACTTTCCGATAGCGACGGTGGAAAACGGCGACATCGTAGTCCGGCCGCCATTTGGCTCGCAGCGAGTATGAGGATCGCAGCGCCAAGAGCAAGTGCACCCTCATGCATATTTTTCGCTCCCGACACATGAATCGACCCTATTTGCGCGCCGCTCACGGTGGCAAACCGAAGCGCAGCCGCGCCGCGCCCAGCCTGATCTCGTCGCCATCGGCCAGAAGGACATTCGTCACCCTCTCTCCATTGACGAGAACGCCATTACCGTTCGCGTCCGAGAGATCCGCGATTTCATAACCCTCTCCAAAGCTCCGGCGGATCAGCGCGTGATAGCGGTGCACCGTTGGATGCCTGAGCTGGATATCGTTATCTTCCTCGCGGCCGATCCGCGCCACCATCGCTGCTCCGAACTGGAACGATTGGTGGCAGCTTCCACCCACTGTATCGTCCGGCTCTGCGTCATCCGCTTCCACTGCAACGACCGCCCGCGAGTAGGCCGGTACCGCCCGCGCAGCCAAGGCCGCGCCATGTGGCAGCGCTTCCGCAAGCCCGCCATCGACACGCACGGTTTGCCCGGCACGCCGCGTGTACTCAAAGGCGGGGCCGAGCCGCCGCAAAATCGCACCACCGGCAATCAACACCGGCAAAACTGCGATGACGGCCAGACCGAGGACCAGGGCCGGCGCCGTTTCCAGCGCTGCGGCGACCATCCCTCCTGCAATTTCGAACGCTTCGCCAACAGCGGCGGAAAGACTGTTCGCCCCTCCATCCAGAATCGGCATCGGTTCACGGTCCTCCGGATAGGCCGGCTGCGGGTTTGGCGCGAGTGCACCGATCCTGTAGCATCCACAACGGCCTGACGGCGTTTTGCAACAATCGAGGCGAACACACCCTCAAACGCCACATTCATGCTGCAAAAGTGGCATCACAAAGGAGCATGCCAAACCGCTTCGCAAATATCCCGCTTTCAATTGCAGCAGGGATCGCCGGCGAAGCCACGGACCGGGGAAGATGACCAACATCATAGCGCTTGCCGAGGGCACTCATCTGGTCGGCGACTACACCGTCGAACGGGTTCTTGGCGCGGGCGGGTTTGGCATCACCTACCTGGCCCGCGAGATCGCGCTCGGCCGCCCCGTGACCATCAAGGAATATTTCCCAAGCGACTTCGCCGCCCGCAAGGACGGCCTTGAAGCCGTGCCCCGCTCGCAGGAAAGTGCTGGCGACTATGGCTGGGGGTTGGAGCGCTTCGTCGCCGAGGCTCAGACGCTGGCGCGTTTCCATCACCCGAATATCGTCGGCGTCCATCGCTATTTCCGCGCCAACAACACCGCCTACATGGTGCTTCATTATGAAGAGGGACAAAGCCTCAAGAGCTGGCTGAAAAACCTCGGCCGGGTGCCGCGCCAGGCCGACCTCGACCGCGTCGTCGCCCCGATGCTCGACGCCCTCGAAGTCATCCACGCCGCAGAATTCCTGCACCGCGACATTGCCCCCGACAACGTCATCATCCGCAAGGATGGACAGCCCGTCCTCATCGACTTCGGCTCAGCGCGCGGTGAAGTCGCGCGCAATTCCAAGACCATTTCCGCCCTCGTCAAGCCGGGCTACAGCCCGTATGAGCAATACGCCGAGAAGAACAGCCGTCAGGGCCCCTGGACCGACATCTACGCGCTCGGCGCAACGCTTTATTTCGCCGTCACCAAGAAGCGCCCGCCTGACGCGGTGCTTCGCGTCACCAAGGACGAATACCGGCCCGTCGCGGAACTGGCGATGGGCGCCTACCGCAAGCGGTTCCTGCGCGCCATCGATGCAGCCCTTGCCGTCGATATCGGCTCCCGGCCGCAGTCGGTTGCCGCTTGGCGCGGCGAACTCCTCGGCCCCGATCAGCCTCGCAAGAGCTGGCTGACGGGACGCGCCAAGCCGGAGCCGCAGGCCGATCACCTCGAACCCGATCCGCACGATTCCGCCGATCCCGCCGATCCTGCCCCGACACGCCAATTGACCGATATCCCGCCCCCGCCCGATGCGCCGGGCCGCCGCGGCGGCATGCTCGACTTTGTCGACCGGCTCAAGAAACCGGCCCACCGGCCGCTGGCTGCCGCTCTTCGCGGGCAAGCCGCCGGCGATGCTGACGTCAAGACCAACCCTGACGCGAAGCGTGCTCCCGAAGCCGAACCCGCCCCGCCGCCGCCAGACGCAAATCCCGCGCCGATGCCGGCCACCGTTCGCATCGAAGCGCCGATGCCGACGCCGCTGTTTCCCAGGCGGCGCATACCCGATCCTTCCCCGCCGCCGCAGCAGCGCGCCAACGACGAGGCGAAGTCCGACCCGCGGCCGTCCGGATCGAAAGGCGCACGAAAAGCAGCCCGCGCCGAGCCGCAGCCCGCGATGCCGCTGCCGGCGGTTCTCGACCAGCGGCGCAAGCCGCCGCTTCCCCCGGGCGATAGCTTCGCGCGCCGCAGCGCCCGCTTCGTCTCCAATGTCATGAAGCTTGCCGTCGTCGCCCTCGTCGCGATGGCGCTCTTTACCTATCGCAACAAGCTTCCAGCCGTCGATATGACAGCCCTGAACGAATTCATCGCCAGGTTTTCGCCGCCGGGGAACGTCGCGGTGGAACCGCGCAAAACTGGAGCGGAGAAGCCACGCCCGGCCCCCAGCACGACTGCGTCGATCGAAGAGCCAGCCTCGCCGCCGCTTGCGCCGCCCGCACAGCCTCGCCCTGATCCGCGTGTCGCCACAATCGCAGCCCACGACTCACCCGTTACTGCGATCGGTTTTGCGGACGACGGCAAGGAAATCGTCACCGCCGGTTCGGACGCTACGCTGCGCGTATGGTCGACGGCGAGTTATGACGCCGTGCGCATCATCAACCTCGACCACGGTGCTCCAACTACGCTTAGCATTCACAAACGCTACGCGGCGACCGGCCATCAGGACGGCACGACGTCGGTGTGGGATCTCGAGGCCGGCACCAAGATCGCCGATCTGCGCCGCAACGAAGCCGCCGTCTGGTCGCTCGCCTTCACGCGCTCTGGCCGCCTCGCCGTCGCCAGCCACGACTGGACGGTAAGCCTGTGGGAAATCCGCAAGCCCGACGCGCCGATCCACGTCTTCAACGGTCACGAAAATTCCGTCCAGGCGGTGGCGCTGTCGAACGACGGCAACCTGTTTGCGTCCGGCGGCGCCGACAAGCAGGTGCGGATCTGGAACCTCAACACGCTCGACGAAGTGCGCAGCTACCGCGAGCAAGGCGACTTCGTTACCTCGGTCGGCTTTTCGCCCGACGACAGCCTGATCGCGTCCGGCACGCTGAGTGGCAGCATCGCCATCTACCGGACGAATTCGCGTTCGCGCCTGCGCCGCCTGAAAGACCATGACGGCGAAGTCACCGCGCTCGCTTTTTCACCCGACGGCGAACGTCTCGTCTCAGCAAGCAAGGACGGCACCGTGCGCATTCGCGAAACCAATAGGTGGCGCACGATCAGGACGCTCCCCGATCACGCCGGAGCAGTCAGTTCGCTCGCCTTCTCGCCTGACGGCCGCACCTTCGCCACCTCCGGCGCCGATGGCAAAGTGCGCATTTGGGCGACGGGTGCGTTTGAATAATGGCAGAACTAAAAGTCTCTAAGGCGGATGGAACCCAGTAGCACCGCCGCGACACGCACAAGGGCCACCGCCCCCACCGCGTCATCCCCACGAAGGTGCGGACCCAAGCACGCTGCTCTTGGAGTTCCATTTCGGACATGCTTGGGTTCCCGCCTCCGCGGGAATGACGGTGGTGTATGACGCACAACCTCAGCAAGTAGACTGAATAAAAACGGAAACCTGTAGGGCGGGTTTAAGCGAAGCGTAACCCGCCACCAATGCCACCAACCGAACCGTCAAACGGCGGATTACGCCTTCTTTGCTCAACATCCGGCAAGCCGGTGTTGGCTTCGGCTAATCCGCTCTGCATTGCCGCCATACCACCACCGTCATCCCCGCGAAGGCGGGGACTCATCCGAGGTTTTGGCAGTCGCAACCGTTGCCGCTTGCGAACCGGTGATCCGCTCAAGTTCGGAAGCCGGATCGGCTGGTCAACAATGGAAGCCGCGTTCGCTTCTTGAAGCTTGGACAGATCCCCGCCGTCGCGGGGATGACGTAATTAGCTGCGTTCGCTTCTTGAGGCTTGGACGGATCCCCGCCTTCGCGGGGATGACGCAATTGGGGGCGGGGATGACGTAATTAGCTGCGTTCGCTTCTTGAGGCTTGGACAGATCCCCGCCGTCGCGGGGATGACGCAATTGGGGGCGGGGATGACGCGATTGGGGGAACCTAATCCGCCCTGCATTGCCGCCACACCACCACCGTCATCCCCGCGAAGGCGGGGACCCATCCGAGGTTTTGGCAGCCGCAACCGTTGCCGCCTGGGAACCGGTGATCCGCTCAATTTCGGAAGCCGGATCGGCTGGTCAATAACGGAAGCTGCGTTCGCTTCTTGAGGCTTGGACGGATCCCCGCCTTCGCGGGGATGACGTAATTAGCTGCGTTCGCTTCTTGAGGCTTGGGCAGATCCCCGCCGTCGCGGGGATGACGTAATTGGGGGCGGGGATGACGCGATTGGGGGAACCTAATCCGCCCTACATTGCCTCCACACCACCACCGTCATCCCCGCGCAGGCGGGGACCCATCCGAGGATTTGGCAGTCGCAACCGTTGCCGCCTGGGAACCGGTGATCCGCTCAAGTTCGGAAGCCGAATCGACTGGTCAACAATGGAAGCTGCGTTCGCTTCTTGAAGCTTGGACAGATCCCCGCCTTCGCGGGGATGACGCGATTGGGGGCGGGGATGACGCAATTAGCTGCGCTCGCTTCTTGAGGCTTGGACGGATCCCCGCCGTCGCGGGGATGACGTAATTAGAATTGTCGTGTGGCGGTTGTCGCGACCGGTTCCACACGACCTTGGGAAGTGTGGACCAAGCTTGAGAGCGATGCGCATCCGATCCGCCTTCCCTTCGAGCCGCAGGCTCGGAGAGCAAGGCGACCCACGGCAAGCCGCGCCCATGCGGAGCGCCACTTTCGGCGCATGAGCCAAAAAAAGACCGGATGCGGCTTCCCGCGTCCGGTCTTCCCCCCGCTGCCGAGCGCTTGCGCGCTGGCGCTCTCTTGCCGGTTCGCAAACCCGCGGCGCCTTACGCGTCCGACGGCTCGCTGACCGGTGTTCTTCTTTCCCCTTCGACGCGGGCCATCGCCGCGCGCACGACTTCCGCATTCTCCCGTTCGCGCCGCTTCGGTGCCGGTGCCTGGAAGGCGCGGCGCGCGTGATGCTCGCAGTACGGCAGGCCCGGAACCGCCTTGCCGCCGCAGAAGTAGAAGTCCTGGTTCTGCGGATCGCCGACCGGCCAGCGGCAGCTGCACGTTTCCAGCGTCTCGACCGATTTGCGCTGCGCTTCCGGGATGTCCATCTCCTCGATGGGAGCCACATAGGGTTCACCGGTGGCGTAGAGTTCGCGGACCGTCGGGTTGCCGTTCGTCGGAAAGCGTGCCCGCGCCGTCCGCTTCACCGCGTTCGTGGCGATGCGCTTGCGCGGCCGGTGCGATTTCACACGGCTCGTCGTGGCGCGGCCCGAAAGCCCGAGCCGGTGCACCTTGCCGATCACCGCATTGCGCGTGACACTGCCGAGTTTTCCGGCAATTTGGCTGGCGCTCAAACCCTCGGACCAGAGCTTTTTCAACAGCTCCACTCTCTCGTCGGTCCAGGACATGCTTATCGCTCCTTACAGAATCACAATAGCTTCGCGTCCGGGATGGGGAGCACGAGCCTACTGGCGACCGTGACGACACAGGAGCTTTCGCATCGAGACGCAGCCTGACTAGGCGCGCTCAAACGGGCTCGGCCGATGACGATCGGTTGCTGAACTTCACTGATGGACGCTGAACGAAACTCACGCGAACAATACGGGCCGGAAGACACATCGGCCGACGCGTGCTGGCTCCGAGATAAGCGGAAACTGACGACAAGATACAACATGTCGTGCCAGACCATGATCAAAATACTACGCCGGACTCATCCACCGCAAGGCCAACCGAAACGTTTACCGGGAGTTGACAATTCTTGTGGCCACCTCGCCACAGACGCGATTCGGTCCACAGATCATTCGGTCGCGGGGGTGGACCGGCATGTATTCAGGTTTCCTCGGGGTTGCAGAGGCTGCCGATCTGCCGTTGACAGTTTGCCGCGCCCCGCCTATTCACATTATTCCCTGACTGGCCGCCCGCAATGGCGGCCTTTTTGATTTCGGATCTACTGGAACGTTTCCGATGGCTGAACCGAACGCGGCATCCGCACCGGCAGCATCCCCGGCGGGCGGCCCATCCCACGCCGTCATGGCCACATACGCGCGCCAGAATATCGTCTTCGAGCGCGGCGCAGGCTGCTGGCTGACGACCGTCAATGGCGACCGCTACCTCGACTTCGGCTCGGGCGTCGCCGTCAATGCGCTCGGCCACGCTCATCCTCACCTTGTATCGGCCCTGACCGAACAGGCCGGAAAACTTTGGCACACCTCGAACCTCTACCGGGTCGCCGGCCAGGAGCGCTTGGCAGACCGCCTGTGCCAGTCGACGTTCGCCGACAAGGTTTTCTTCTGTAATTCCGGGGCGGAAGCCTGCGAGGGCGCCATCAAGGCGGCCCGCCGCTATCACTTCACGAAGGGCAATCCAGAGCGCTGGCGCATCATTACTTTCCACGGCGCCTTTCACGGTCGCACGCTGACGGCGCTGTCGGCTGCCGGCAACCCGCAGTACCTCGAAGGCTTCGGCGAACCGGCCGGCGGCTTCGATCACGTTGCCTTCGCCGATCACGAAGCAATCGAAGCGGCCATCACCGAAGAGACCGCCGCGATCATGATCGAGCCGGTGCAGGGCGAAGGCGGCGTCCGCATCTTGCCGCCACAATGCCTCGCCGGCCTTCGCGAACTTTGCGACAAGCACGGCCTGCTTCTCATCCTCGACGAGGTTCAGACCGGCGTCGGCCGCACCGGCACGTTCTTCGCTCACGAGCAGGCCGGCATCGTGCCCGACCTGATGGCGGTTGCCAAAGGCATCGGCGGCGGCTTTCCGCTTGGCGCGATCCTGGCGACGGAAGACGCCGCATCGGGCATGGTTGCCGGCACCCACGGCTCGACCTTCGGCGGCAACCCCCTCGCCATGGCGGTCGCCAACGCGGTGCTCGATGTCGTTCTCGCAGACGGATTCCTGGAAGAGGTCGCGCGCAAGTCCGGCCGCCTGCGCCAGGGGCTCGCCGAGATCGAGGACGAATATTCCGACCTCGTCGCCGAAGTCCGCGTTGCCGGGCTGCTGACCGGCTTCAAACTTCGCGACCACGTCAAGCCGGCCGCCGTCGTCTCCGCAAGCCTCGCCGAAAACCTTCTTGTGGTCGGGGCCAGCGACAACGTCGTTCGAATTCTGCCTCCCCTCATCGTCTCGCAGGAAGAGATCGCCGAGGGTCTCTCGCGGTTGAAGCGCGCTCTTGCCGGCGTGCGCCGCACCTCAACCTGAACCCAAGACAAGTTATGGAGCCGCGGGTTGCCCACTGCCTCCCCCCGCCATTTTCTCGATCTCGACGTTCTTGACGCCGCAACCCTGCGTTCGATCGTCGATGCCGCGCATGCCATGAAGCGGGCTGGAAAGCGCGTGCCGGCCAAGATGCTGCCGAAGGACATCGCCGACGCCGTGCTCGTCATGATCTTCGAGAAGCCGTCGACGCGCACACGCGTTTCCTTTGACGTGGCCATGCGCCAGCTCGGCGGCCAGACCATCATGCTCAACCATACCGACCTGCAGATCGGCCGCGGCGAGTCGATTGCCGATACCGCGCGCGTCCTGTCGCGCTACGTCGACGCCATCATGATCCGCGCCAACGGCCACGACACGCTGAACGAGCTCGCCAGGCACGCGACGATCCCGATCATCAACGGATTGACCGACCGTAGCCATCCCTGCCAGATCATTGCCGACATCATGACCTTCGAAGAGGCGAAGGGACCGATTGCCGGCCACTCGATCGCCTGGGTCGGCGATGGCAACAATGTCGCCGCGTCATGGATGCATGCCGCCGTGCAGTTCGGCTTCGAATTGCGCATCGGCTGCCCGAATTCGCTACGCCCCGACGCGGCAATCGAAAAATGGGTCCAGAAGAACAAGGGCCGCCTGCTCATCACCGACAACGCACAGGAAGCCGTGCTCGGCGCCGATTGCGTCGTTACCGACACCTGGGTGTCCATGGGCGACAAGGATGCCGAGCGCCGCAAGAAGCTGCTCAAACCCTACGCCGTGACTGACGCACTGATGAAGAAGGCCGGCACGGATGCGATCTTCATGCACTGCTTGCCCGCCTATCGCGGCAACGAGGTCACCGAGCAGGTCCTCGAGGGACCTCAGTCTGTGGTCTTCGACGAAGCCGAGAACCGCTTGCACGCCCAGAAGGCGATTCTGGCATGGTGCCTGGGCGCGTGAAGCGAACTGAAGCCGCTTAATGAGTTGAGGAGCACGCGTTCACGTGGCTGACGCATCGGAAAACGACAACAGCCAAGGCAACGGCGGCGGGCCGGCTCACCAGGGCGACGATATCGTCATTCCTTTTCAGACTGTTCGCTCCAATATTTCCGGCCGCATCGTCCGCCTGGGACCCAGCCTCGACCACATCCTCTCCCGCCACGATTATCCCGAGGCCGTCGGCGAGGTGCTCGGCCAGGCCTTGGCCCTGACGTCGCTCCTCGGCAGCGCCTTGAAATTCGAAGGTCGTCTTATCCTGCAGACCAAGACCGACGGCGCAATTGACCTGCTCGTTGCGAACTACGACACGCCCGGCCATCTGCGCGGCTACGCCAGCTTCGACGCGGCCCGGATTCCGCAGACCGCCGCTGCTGATCCTGGTGACACCGCAGCCGTGCTCGGTTCCGGCCATCTTGCCATGACCATCGATCCCGGCGGCGACATGGAACGCTACCAGGGCATTGTCGCGATCGACAACGAGACCCTCTCAAGTGCCGCGTTGACCTACTTCCGCCAGTCCGAGCAGCTGCCGACGTTCCTCCGCCTTGCTGTCGCGCGGGTCTATCAACCCGGCGAGCCGGGCGCCTCCGGGGACAAATGGAGCTGGCGCGCAGGTGGCCTGCTGCTCCAGCATATCGCCCATGCCGGCGGCTCCCGATCTGGCGAGATCGAAGGCGAACCGTTACCCCTCAGCGGCGAAGACGACGACGACTGGCTGCGCACCGAGATCCTCGCGGCAACCGTCGAAGACCACGAATTGATCGACCCCGGCCTTTCACCGGAACGGCTGCTCTACCGGCTGTTTCACGAAGAAGGTGTGCGCGTGCAGGAGGCTTCTCCACTACGCGACCACTGCCGTTGTTCGCGGGAACGCGTCACGGGCTTCTTGACGCAATTTGCCGCAACGGGGCTCGACGACCTTCGCGAAGACGACGGCGCGATCACGGTAACATGCGAATTTTGCAACGAAAAATACCGCTATGAACCAGATGAGTTCGATGCATAGGCTGACTTTCACGCGACCACTCCTAGTGAGGCGTCGCGCCTTAGTTGACCGATGGTGCGGCGAGGTTTGAGTCAACTAAGGCGCGATAAACGCCTCACTAAGCCATTGATGTTGCTAGTGGCCCTGATGTCGCGCCAAAATCGGACGAGGTTGCGGTTATGATGCGATTTTGGCGCGACGGGCCACTAGTGAGGCGTCGCGCCTTAGTTGACCGATGGTGCGGCGAGGTTTGAGTCAACTAAG
>JAHJQI010000257.1 GCA_018819265.1 Alphaproteobacteria bacterium | reverse complement strand
GTCATTCTTGTCGCCTCGAACGACTTGCAATCGCTCTATGTCGCCAACAACGTCTGCTCTGCGGTCGAGTATTTCCGCAAGCTGGGCGGCAATGTCGGTGTCGCGGGTCTGGTGATCAACAAGGATGACCATTCCGGCGAGGCGCAGGCCTTTGCCAAATCCGTCAATATCCCAGTGCTGGCCGCGATCCCGCAGGATGACGACCTGCGCAAGAAATCCGCCAATTATCAGATCGTTGGCACAGCAGAGAGCCAATGGGGCAGTCTCTTTGCCGAACTGGCTCAGGCGGTCTCGGTCGCCCCGCCGGTGCGCCCCAATCCGCTCGATCAGGATGGGCTTCTGGCGCTCTTCGACAGCAAGGACACAGGCGGAGATTACGTTCTGGTGCCTGCAACAGACGAGGACATGCGCGGCAAATACGCAGCGCCCAAAGCATCGCTGGAGGTGGTCTATGACGACGCCTGATCACCCCCGCCGCGAGACATTGACCGAGGTGCAGCGCCTGTTGGCGCACGCCCGCCCCGAGCAACTGCGCCGCCTTTTGGCCGATATTGCCGCGTCCTCTACGACCGCAGACCGGGATGAGCAAGCATCCCCCCAAAGGCGGGCGTCATGAGCGATGAAGTCACATATGACGGGGCTGCCGAGGCCCATGTGATCTCCGGCACCGCCGTAGAGTCTTCGCCCGAGGTGTCGGACGGGGCAGGGGGCTGCCATTCCGGTGCAGAGATGGACAAGGCCGCGCGCATGGCGGGGCAATCCGAATTGCTCGACCGATATGCCCGCGACTATCCCAAGGGACCGCATGACCAACCCCAGAGCATGTGCCCGGCCTTTGGCTCGCTCCGCGTCGGCCTGCGCATGAAGCGCGTGGCGACCGTGCTGAGCGGGTCCGCCTGCTGCGTCTATGGCCTGACCTTCGTGTCGCATTTCTACGGGGCGCGCCGCTCGGTGGGTTACGTTCCGTTCAATTCCGAAACGCTCGTCACCGGCAAGCTCTTCGAGGATATCCGCGAGAGCGTGCATGAAATGGCCGACCCGGATCGGTTCGACGCCATTGTCGTGACCAACCTCTGTGTTCCGACTGCGAGCGGCGTGCCGCTGCGTCTGCTCCCCAGCGAAATCAACGGCGTGCGGATCGTGGGCATCGACGTGCCGGGCTTTGGTATCCCCACCCATGCCGAGGCCAAGGATGTGTTGGCCGGTGCGATGCTGAATTACGCCCGCAAAGAAGTGATGGCAGGCCCGGTTGCGGCCCCTCAGGGCGGCAAATCCGACCGCCCGACTGTGACCCTGCTGGGCGAGATGTTCCCGGCGGACCCGATGATGATCGGCGCGATGTTGGCCCCCTTGGGGCTGGCTGCCGGGCCGGTGGTGCCTGCCCGTGAGTGGCGCGAACTCTATGCCGCGCTTGACTGTGGCGCGGTGGCGGCGATCCATCCGTTCTACACCGCCGCGATCCGCGAATTCGAGGCCGCAGGCCGCCCCATCGTGGGCTCTGCGCCGGTGGGTCATGACGGCACCGCCGCATGGCTGGCGGGTATTGGCGACGCCTTTGGCCTCGCGTCGGATAAGGTTGCAGCGGCGCAAAACGCCTTCCTGCCCGCCATCCAAGGCGCGCTCGCCAATGCGCCCATCACCGGCACGATCACGCTCTCGGGCTATGAGGGCAGCGAATTGCTGGTGGCGCGTCTCTTGATCGAAAGCGGGGCCAATGTGCCCTATGTCGGCACCGCCTGCCCGAAAACCCCTTGGTCGGCGGCGGATGCAGACTGGCTGGCCGCCAAGGGCGTCAAGGTCAAGTTCCGCGCCTCGCTCGAGGATGATTGCGCCGCGATGGAAGCGATCAAGCCCGATCTTGCCATCGGCACGACGCCCGTCGTGCAAAAGGCCAAGGAAAAGGGCATCCCGGCGCTCTATTTCACCAATCTCATCTCCGCTCGTCCCCTCATGGGTCCGGCCGGTGCGGGCAGCTTGGCCGAGGTGGTCAATGCCGCCATGGGCAACAAGGCCCGGATGGATCACATGCGCGCCTTCTTTGCCGGTGTGGGCGACGGCGATACCGCCGGTATCTGGGAGGGCGCTCCGAACCTGCGCCCCGATTTCCGCGCGCAGCATCAGAAGAAACTCGACAAGCAGGCCCGCGCGGCGGCCGCGCAGGAGATGATCTGATGCTCATTCAGGATCATGATCGCGCAGGCGGATATTGGGGGGCGGTCTATGCCTTCTGCGCCGTCAAGGGCTTGCAGGTGGTGATCGACGGCCCCGTGGGCTGTGAAAACCTGCCTGTCACATCGGTCCTGCATTACACCGACGCGCTGCCGCCGCATGAATTGCCCATCGTCGTCACGGGTCTGGGCGAGAGCGAAATGGGATCAGGCACAGAAGAGGCGATGAAACGCGCCTGGGGCACGCTTGATCCCGCCCTGCCAGCCGTCGTTGTCACCGGCTCCATTGCCGAGATGATCGGCGGCGGTGTGACGCCGCAAGGCACCAATATTCAACGCTTCCTGCCGCGCACCATTGATGAGGATCAATGGCAGTCGGCGGATCGCGCAATGACCTGGATCTTCAGCGAATTCGGCATGACCAAGGGGCGCATGCCCCCCGAGAAAAAGCGCGAAGAGGGCAGCGCCCCGCGCGTCAATATCCTTGGGCCGATGTATGGCACCTTCAACATGCCCTCGGACCTGCACGAAATCCGGCGTCTGGTCGAAGGGATCGGGGCAGAGGTCAATATGGTGATGCCGCTTGGTGCCCATCTGGCCGAGATGCGCAATCTGGTCAACGCCGACGTCAATATCGTCATGTACCGAGAGTTTGGCCGCGGTCTGGCCGAGGTTCTGGGCAAGCCCTATCTTCAGGCCCCCATCGGGGTCGAATCGACCACGCTGTTC
>JAHJQI010000094.1 GCA_018819265.1 Alphaproteobacteria bacterium | reverse complement strand
TTTGATCTCACGCGCTAGTCGCGCTCCGATGGGGCGGCGCTCGCGCCGGGTCGCTTTGCTCCCGGATCGCCTGCTGCGATCGAACGCTGGTGGTCGAACCGCAGGTTTTTTGATCTCACGCGCTAGTCGCGCTCCGATGGGGCGGCGCTCGCGCCGGGTCGCTTTGCTCCCGGATCGCCTGCTGCGATCGAACGCTGCCCGCTCGATCTTCCGCGCCTCACCCTGTTTGTTGCCGGATGAATCTACAGTATTCAGTTCAAGTATTACTTCCGCGACCAACTGGGCCAGTTCAGGCAAGCCCTCGCCAAGATTTCATCAAAGCGGTTATCCGCAGGACGTGCTTCTTCGGGCTCCGAGGCTTGTTCGACGCCCTGGTTTACGGCGTGCGCCATCTTTGCAACGGGTCCATCGAACGCAAGTCGGCGCTTTGGAATATTTGCATTCGTGTAGTCGAGAAGTGCTTGTGAACTTTCGTACTCTTTGCGATAGTCTTGCGACAACCAAAAAGAATGAGAATCTTCGAGGGGACGCACAAAGTTGCCGCACATTCCATTTCCTGCCGGAACAGGAACGCTGGCGAAGAGTCTGATCGGCGCGTCCTGGAGACGGTGCGCGGAGCAGTACGGATTCGATCGCGATTTCAAACAAGAAGTGATGATGGCCGATCCAGGCCCGCTGCGTGAAATCCGCGATTCGATGGACGACCTGTTTGCGACTTCCACCGGCATCATCCACAGGGTCCGCAGAATCGCCCACGACGTCGGCTACGTCATCCTCATCAGTAACTGCGAGGGCGTGGTTATCGAGAGTTTCGCCGATTCGACGCTCGGGGAGGAGATCGCCAAAGAGGGGCTGCGGAAAGGGACAATCTGGGGGGAGACCGCGGTCGGCACCAACGGCGTTGGCACCGCGATCATCTCCCGGCAACCCCTCACGGTGCATGGCGACGCGCACTATAATAGGAACTTCAAAGCCTATACCTGTTCGGCCGCGCCGATCTTCTCGCCCGACGGCAAGGTCATCGCGGCAATCGATCTGTCGGGGCGGGCGTCGTCGGACTCGTCGGATGAGTACCACTTTGCCGAATACTTCGTTCGCGAAGCCGCCGAGCAGATAAGCATGCTGCTGTTCAGGCGTCAGCATCAGGGCGATTGCCTGGTGGCGTTGTCAGGTGAGCCCGATCCTATGCCGATGTCGTGCAAGGCGCTGATCGCCGCCGACGAAGAAGGCAGAATTCTCGGCGCAACTCCTGAAGCCTACGCGATCCTGAGCGTGCCGCAGCTCAGCGATCTGGGCTGCAAATCGATCCACGACCTGTGGAATGTTTCGCTCGAAGAACTGAAGCCGCTGAGCGCGCATAACGTGCCAGTGCAAATGGGGGACGGCGCCACCGCCTATGCGACGGCATTTCTGCCCAAGCTGAAGAAGACGGTTTCGATGGCGAAATCGTCACGGCCCATGACGCTGTTGCCCGTGGCCGGCAGGGGTGCCGGGGTGCGGCCGCTCGACCGGGTCGCGTGCAACGATCCGGACCTGAAAGAGATCGTCAACTTGTGCCGGCGCATCGCCAACAAGGATTTGCCCATTCTTCTCCTGGGCGAGACCGGCGTCGGCAAGGATACGCTCGCGCGCGCGATCCACGACGAAAGCGAACGGCGTCTGCGGCCTTATGTGGCCGTCAACTGCGCCGCCATTCCAGCGACGCTGCTTGCCAGCGAGCTGTTCGGTTATTCAGCCGGCAGCTTCACCGGGGCTTCACGCAACGGCCGGGTCGGCAAAATCCAGGCGGCAGCGAGCGGAACGCTGTTCCTCGACGAAATCGGCGACATGCCGCTCGATCTTCAGGCGCACCTGCTGCGCGTGCTCGAAGAGCGGACGGTTACACCACTTGGCAGCACCGAGGCGATTCCCGTCGACCTAAAAGTCATTTGCGCCACACATCAACAGCTGCCCAGTCTTGTCGATCAGGGCAAGTTCCGACGCGATCTCTACTTCCGCATCAAGGGCGTGCAGGTCACGATTCCAAGCCTGCGCGAGCGGGACGATGTCGGTGAACTCGCCAATGCCATTGTCCGCGAGGAGGCCGAAGCCTATGGCCAGGCTCCGGTCAAGTTTACCGAAGAGGCTATCGACGTTCTGGAGCGCTACACCTGGCCGGGGAATATCCGCGAACTGCGCAGCGCAATCCGTCTCATTCTTTCAATCTATCCCGATGAGGCGGAGATCACGGTCGAACAACTTCCAGACGACATCGTCAAGCAGTCGCAAGCCGACACTGGGCTGATCATGTCGGCACGGATGGCGCCACCGGCCGGTGGCGCAATGTCGGATAGGGCGTTGGCAACGTTGAGCGAAGCCAACGAAGCTGCCGAAGAGCGATTGATCCTGGACACGCTGGGCGCGCAAAAATGGAATGTCACACGCACCGCCCAGCAGCTTGGCGTCAGCCGGGCCACCTTGCACCGCAAGATCCGCAAGTATGGAATCGTGTCTCCGAACAATCAGGATTGAGGGGGCCAGGATTGAGGGGGCGGCAGCGCCCCCAAGTCCTCGCTCAAGAATCGGGCGAGCCGTGAGGCGAACCGCCCTGGGTCGCCTGCCGGAGTGCCGGCGAGATCCGCGATTGTTACGTGGGCTGCCGAATCGACGCGCCGGTCGCTCCCCCAAGCCGCGAAGAAGTCGTTCGTCGCCTTCAGCGCTTCATCGAGGTCGTGACCGAGCAGAATTGCGGCATGAGCGAGGACCGCGGTTGGCTGCGGCGCCAGTGCGTTCGTATCCGCATCCGCAACCATGTTGACGGGTTGTGATCTGACAACGCGCCAGCGCTGTGCCGTGCCCGCCAACTTTCGCCCATCGACGACGAGATTATAGGCGCCATCGCAGAAGGCGCCATCGACCGAGCAGGTGTAGGCGAGAATGCCGAACTCGTTCTTGAGAAACGTGACGATCGGGTCTGTCAACCGGCGATAGGCGGCCTCGATGTTGCGCTCTTTGGCGGACAGCGCGAAGCCCAGCGAGACATTGAGAACGCCTTCGAACTGAGGCGTGACATCACCGCCTGTGAAACGTTCGAAGACCGGCCAGCCGGCACTCCTTGAAGCGCGTTCGGCGACATCGATGCCCGTTCTGCGCGACATGCCGGAGGGGAGGACAATCGATCGTTGCGTCTGCCAGACCGCCGCGCGAAGGTGTGCCCCTTCGTCTGTTGCGCCGATGCAGTCGAGCATCCTGCGTTCCATGGCGAGCGCATCGGCAAATGTCAGGAGAGAGGGGAATGCGATGCCGCGCGCGGGGGCATTGCTCGTCGTCGCTGTCGCCGCTGTCGCCGCTGTCGCGGCTGTTTTGGCTGTCGTGGCCTCGAAGGTCATCGTGTCAGCCGAGTTGCTCGATCGCCGTGCACAAATCGGTGAGGAACTGGCCGGCCGGCGCGCCGTTGACCCCCCGGTGATCGAAGGTCAGCGAAAGCCCCATGATCCTGCGCGGGGTGATTTCGCCGTTGTGGACCCACGGCCGCAGCGCGGTCTCACCGACGCCGAGGATGGCGAGTTGGGGCGCGTTCAGGATCGGAGTGAAGAAGCGCACGCGCGAAAGACCGAGGTTGGTTATGGTGAACGTGCCGCCGGTCATCTCGGTGACGGTCAGCTTGTTCGTGCGCGCTCGTTCAACGACATCCCGCCGGGCAGCAACGCGTTCCTCGAGCGTCATCGAACCCGCGTCGAGAATGGCGGGCGCGACCAGGAGATCGCCGGGCAATGCCACCGCCACCCCAAGGTTGATTGCCTTGGAGAGCCTGATTTCCTTGTCGACGAGCGTTCCGTTGAGCCCAGGATGGCGAGAGAGCATCTCGACGACGACGTCGAGGAGGACGTCCTCGACCGATGCCTTCAGGCCCTGCTCCTGGAGACGGTTTTTCAGTTCGAGTAGGCCGGTGGCATCGCATTCGGCCTGGTGTGTCAGCTGGGCCGTCGTTGAGAGACTCTCGAGCATTTTACCGGCAATCATGCCGCGCATGCCCGAGAGCCTTACAATCTGGTCGCCCGCCCCTGCCTGATTTTCCGGGGTTTGGGTCATAATCCTCTTTCGCTATTCGTGGTTGTCAAGCGATCGAACCGATTTCGGCGCCCTTCGCGACGACGGCCTCGGCGGGTTGGCCGATAGTGATCGTGCCGGAGGCCGGTGCGCGAACTTCGTGCTGCACCTTCTCCACCATGATCTCGGCCACCAGCTGTCCTTGCGTAACGGTGCCGCCGTCGGAGACCAGCCAACTGGTGATCACAGCCTCCGAGTCTTCTTCCCAGAGGTTGGTCGGGATAGTTACAGCCACCGCCATGTGCGCGCCCTTTTCAGATTGTGGTAAGCAGAGATGATCTTGTCCGGATTGGGCAGCGCGAACTGCTCCATTGGACGGGTGAACGGGATCGGGATATCGGGATAAGCTACGCGCTGCGGTGACGCCTTGAGAATCGAGACGTCACGCTCGGCGATCGTCGCAATGATTTCGCCGGTGACCCCGTAACTCTTGTAATCCTCGTCAACGACGATGAGCCGCCCGGTCTTGGCGACCGAATTGAAGACGGTGTCGCGGTCGAGCGGCACCAGCGTCCGAAGATCGACGACCTCGGCGCTGACGCCCTCCTCGGCCAGTTTCGCGGCCGCCTTGAGGCTATGATGTACGCCCATGCCGACGCTGACGATGGTGACGTCGCTGCCTTCGCGAACGATGGCCGCCTTGCCGAAGGGGATTTCGTAGGCTTCCTCGGGAACGTGGACGGTGGCTCCGGCTTCGGTGCCCAGCCACCCCATTCCCTGCAGGCCCTTATGGAACATGTAGATGACCGGGTTGTTGTCGCGGATGGCGCTGGTCATCAGGCCCTTTGCGTCATAGGCGTTGCTGGGGGTGACGACCTTCATTCCCGGCAGGTGCGCGAACGTCGCATAGAGGCACTGCGAGTGCTGGCCGGCATCGCAATAGCCGCCGCCCGTCGACGTCATGAGAACCATCGGCACCTTGACGTTGCCGCCCGAGAAATAGGCGTTCTTGGCGGCGCTATTGTAGATGGCGTCGAAACAGACGCCGAAGAAGTCGACGAACATCAGTTCGACTACGGGCCGCATGCCGTCGGAGGCCGCGCCGACGGCTGCGCCCATGAACGCGGTTTCCGAGATCGGCGTGTCGCGGACCCGTTCGTTGCCGAATTCTTCCAGAAGGCCGCGTGTATTGCCGAACACGCCGCCGAGCTTGGCGATATCCTCGCCCATTACGAATACCGATGGATCGGTACGCATTTCCTGAGCGATGGCTTCCGCCATGGCTCGCGCAATAGTCAGCCGGCGCTCGTTGGCGGCGACTGTCCTAACTTGCTCATTCATAACCTATTGACTCCCTAGAAATCTTGCTTGCTCGCGCGGGTCGAGTGCCGGCTTGCGATCAGACGAACACTTTTTCCAAGGCCTCTTCCGGGGACGGGTAGGCGCTCTCGCGTGCAAAGTTGACGGCTGCCTCGACCGTTGCCCGGGCTTGCGCGACGATCTGATCGTTCTGTTCGTCGCTCAGGCCTTCTTCCGAACCCAGACGGGCACGCATGACCTTGATCGGGTCCTTGGCTTTCAGCCCGTCGAGTTCGCCCGGTGGCCGGTAACCTTCAGCGTCGCCCATGAAGTGCCCGGCGAGGCGATAGGTTTCGATTTCGATGAGGCTCGGCCCGCCGCCCTTGCGCGCTCTTTCGATCGCTTCGCCTGCCACCTTGAAGATCTCATAGGTGTCGTTATCGCGAACCTGGTAGCCGGGGATGCCGTAGGACTGAGCGCGGACGGAGTTGTCGGGAACCGCGGTCGATTCCGACTTGGCAACCGAAATGCCCCACTGGTTGTCCTCGATGATGGTGATGAACGGCAGCTTCCAAACGGCGGCGAGGTTCATGGCCTCGTGAAACGCCCCCTGGTTGACCGCGCCTTCACCGATGAAGGCGACGCCAACACCTTCCTTGCCCTGCATCTTGCGCGACAGGGCGGCGCCGACAGCCGGTCCCATGCCCTGACCGACGATGCCGGAGCAGGCGAAGTTGACGTCGGCATCGAAAATATGCATGTGGCCGCCGCGACCGCCGCTGAGGCCGGTTGCCTTGCCGAAGATCTCGGCGACCATCCTGTTGAGGTTGACGCCCTTGGCGACGGCGATGTGGTGGGGCCTGTGCGTCGCCGTGACAACGTCGAACGGCTGGAGATGTGCGCAGACACCGACAGCGCAAGGTTCCTGACCGTTGGAGAGATGCATCTCTCCGGGGATCGGCCCGGCGGCCATGTTGAAGACGGGCTTCTTACCTTCCAGGTAAATCTGTTCGATCGATTCCTCAAGGAAGCGACTGACCAGCATGTTGCGGTACATCCAGAACTTCTGTTCTTTTGTCGGAGTCAAGGTTCCCTCCTGGATCGAATTCTTTTCCATTCCCAGCTCAAGCCCGATGGGCCTGCAAAGCTCAGGGTTCACGTTTGCTTAAGCATGAGGCGTGCCAGCCGAAAAATTGGATTCCCGGCCTCAATCCATGGGGCTCAACGTGGATGTCATGGCGCTCCCAACCTACGGCTGCGACAGTCGTTTCGCCGGCGCGACACTTGATGCACGCACAGCATTTCTCTTCAATCGGAAATTCCGAGGCACGCTTTGCCTTGAAGCTGTTTGGAAAACTGCACCCTCAGTCTCACTGGCCGGTTGCGGCTGAGGGGCGAACCAGCTTCCGGCAGGCCTGCAGAGGTCCTGGACCCGCAGAACTTATGTCGCTTGTTCCAGCGTCATCAGCGGATCGACTTTTAGGTTGGTTCGCGTCAAACCCATCCAACAGCCGAGTGCGCGCCATGAGGCCGACAATGAAGTCGAGGTTCGTGCCGGGCGCACAGGAACTGCAACCGATACCACCGTGCGGCAATGGCTTGCGTATGTCTTCGCAGGCCATGCCCGCATCCGGCGTTCCCCGTCTGTCGCGCTGGTGCGACAAGGGTAGCGCCGCTCCGGTGTCGATCAGCAGGGCTGATACGCATTTTCGATGCGGTTGGTAGCGGCAAAATTTGCTGCAGTGACTTCCAGGCAACTCCGCGCCGATTCGTTTGCATGGATTTCTTCTGCCGGCATGCAAGAGCGCGCTGTGTCGTTGCCCAAGATGCCGCTATAAGTCATTGAAATACAGTTATCTTCTTAGATTCCCGCGATTCGAGTCGCGGCCCGATCGGCTTTTCGATAAACGGGCGGAGGTGAATGCTGCGCAGGTTGGCATAAGCGTTGCGTTAAGGCTTTGCAAAGGGCTGTCGCATCGTGCGCCAGTGCGCGAAATTGCCAGCCGGACAACGGCTGGTGTGCAAGGAGGAGATGTGGATGCTGTACGATCTCACTATCGTCAAGGATCACTACCGGGAGATCGCGCCGATCTCTGATTTCAAGCTCAGCAGGCGCGGCCTGCTGGCTTCCACCGCTTTCCTCGCGTTGGCAACCGCCACGGCCGTTGGGCCGACGGGCAGCTGGGCTGCCGCAGGTGTTTCCGCCGAGCAGCGCCTCGCCCTGATCCGGATGGCGCGCGACATCTACCCGCACGACGATTTCCTGCCGGACGAGCCCTACGTCGCAGTCGTCGATTCGATCCTCAAGGAAGCGGAATCCAGCGAGGAAACCCGCAAGCTGGTGATGGACGGCCTCAGCGACCTCGAAGCGCGCGCCAAGAAGATCCACGGCACGAGTTTCGCCGCGATCGCCGACCCCAACAAACGCGAAGGTGTACTTCGCTCGATCGAGTTGACGGGCTTCTTCCAGAAGTTCAAGGGCGGGCTCTTGATGGGGCTCTACAACAACAAGGCGCTGTACCCGAAGTTCGGATACGACGGGTCCTCCTGGGAGCAGGGTGGCTTCATGGACAGCTTCGACAAAATTGGCTGGCTCTGACATCCCCAGGGAGGAACAAAAAAATGGCTGCGAAATTTGATCTCAATGACGACAGCATCGTCGTAATCATCGGTTCGGGTGCCGGCGGCGGTACCGTCGCAAATGAACTTGCTCAAAGGGGCGTCAAAAGCGTCATTCTCGAAGCTGGCAAAACGCTCAGTCTGGAGGATATCGAGAACGACGAATGGTCGATGTTCTCGAAGATCTCATGGCTCGATAAGCGGCAATCGGCGGGTAGTTGGCATGGAGCGGTAAATCACCCCGGCTTGCCGGCCTGGATCGTAAAGGGTCTGGGTGGTTCGACCGTGCACTGGGCGGGCGTTTCGATCCGCTACCAGGAGCACGAATTCAAGATGAAGACGACGTCGGGCGGCGTTGCCGGCGCAAACCTCCTCGACTGGCCGATCACGCTTGATGAATTGAAGCCCTGGTACGACAAGGCCGAACTGAAAATGGGCACAACCGGGGAAGTCACCGGCATGCCGCACCTGCCGTGGAGCGCCGACTTCAAGGTGCTGGCGGAAGGCGCCCGGCGGATCGGCTACTCGAAGATCACGGCCGGGCCGATGTCGATCAACTCGGAAGCGCGCGATGGCCGGCCGGCCTGCCAGCAAATCGGCTTCTGCATGCAGGGCTGTAAGATCGGCGCCAAATGGTCGACCCTTTACACCGAACTGCCGCGAGCCGTTGATACCGGCAATTGCGAGATCCGCACCAACTGCATGGTCCTGCAGGTCGAGCACGACAAGTCCGGTAAGGTCACAGGCGTTGTCTATGCCGACCAGGATGGGAAAAAGCAGCGCCAGAAGGCCCGCGTGGTCTGCGTTGCCGGTAACTCGATCGAATCGCCGCGATTGCTACTCAACTCTGAATCAAGCCTATTCCCCAATGGCCTGGCGAATTCGTCGGGTCAGGTCGGGCGCAACTACATGACCCACATGACGGCGGGCGTTTACGGGGTGATGCCGGGCGAAGTGCACATGAACCGCGGCACCGCCGTCGCGGGCATCGTGCGCGACGAAGCCCACTACGACGATACTCGCGGCTTCGCAGGCGGCTACACGCTCGAGAAGCTGGCGCTCGGCCTCGGCTTCCTGTCAGCATTCCTGGTGCCAGGTCCGACGGGTTGGGGGCGTGAAGTCTCTTCGGGACTTGAAAACTACAAGTATATGTCGGGCGTCTGGATCTGCGGCGAAGATATGCCCCAGGAACAGAACCGAATCGCTCTGCATGCGACAGAGAAGGACCAGTACGGCCTGCCAATCCCTGTCGTCCACAAGACCGACCACCCGAACGACACCAATATGCGCAACCACGCCTACGGTCAGATGGCGAAGATCTATCACAGCCTTGGCGCCAAGAAGATCTACAACCTTCCCGCTTATCCGGCGAGCCACAACATGGGAACGAATCGGATGAGCGCGAAGCCGGAAGACGGCGTCGTAAATAAATGGGGCCAGTCGCACGACATCAAAAACCTGTTTGTCTCGGACGGAAGCCAATTCACGACCAGCGCCTCGCCGAACCCGACACTGACGATTGTAGCATTGGCGATACGCCAAGCTGACTATTTGGCAACACAGTTGAAGAAAGGCGCAATATAGCGGCAAGGCAACTCTTGAGATTGCTTGATTAGCTGGCACGCTTCCCGGACAAGTTAATCTCAAGAATTCAAAAGGGCCTGTCGGCCGAATGTTCATTGCGTCGAGTTTGCGAAGTTCAGGGGTACACAAGCCGGGCCAGGACATTCAAAAAAACCACGAGTTTTCCAAAGAATGCCGGAATGAGGAAGGACGAAGAGACATGATTGGGGGTAATAAAGTGAAATACAGTTCGCTAGCTGCGCTTGCCGCAGCAGGTCTTTTGCTTTCCGTAGGGGGGGCTTCAGCGGCCGACCTGGGGGGGGACTGCTGCGCCGATCTCGAGGAACGGGTCGCGGAACTCGAGGCGACAACGGCTCGCAAGGGCAATCGCAAAGTCAGCCTGACGATTACCGGCTGGGTTTCCGAAGGCATCATGTGGTGGGACGACGGCACGGAGAGCAACGTCTACGTCGCGCACGATTCGACCGACTTGGCCTCGAACGTGTCGTTCACGGGTACCGCCAACATCAACAGCGATGTCGAAGCCGGTTACCAGATCAACATCTTCTTCGATCACGCCAACGCGCTGTTCCAGACCCAGGACAACGACAACGCCAACTTCGGCGTCAACCTGCAGCGCGCATTCTGGTGGCTGAAGAGCAACTCGCTCGGCAAGGTGTCCATCGGCATGCAGAGTGCCGCGGCCGATAACGCCACGATCCTGACAGACTTCACCGGGACGCTGTTCCAGCATAACACCGTGACCTTCGAAGGAACTTCGATGGCCCTGACGCCCGAGGGCGGCACGCGGTCGGGAGCAAACAACGTCGGCTTCCTGATTGGCCGGCCAAACGGCACGCTGGGCGCGCTGGTGAACTGCAACACCTACCGCCAGGGCATCGCCAACGACTGCCTTGGTGACCGTACCAATTCGGTCCGTTACGATACCCCGACGTTTGCCGGCTTCAGCGCTTCGGCCTCGTGGGGCGAGGATGACCGTTACGAAGGTACCGTTCGCTACGCCGGTGAAGGCGGTGGCTTCAAGTATGCCTTCGCCACCAGCTATGGTGAAGTGAACGGTGACAACGACGCGCTTGGCAACCGTACCGACTTCCTGGGTAACCCCATCGACGCCGGCTACTTCCAGATCGGCGGTACGATCAAGCATCTCGCCTCGGCCCTGTGGTTCCATGGTCACTACGGTACGCAGGACACCGACAACGCCGTTATCAGCCCAGGCGATGGCGAAGCCTACTACCTGAAGGCAGGCTGGTCGCCGAAGCTGAACTCGCTCGGCATCACCCACTTCATCGGTGAATTCCGGCAGAACCTCGACACATACGGTGCTTCCTATCAGGTCGGCAGCGGTGATCTCTGCGGTGCCTACGGTGTCAACGGCGGCGGCATCGGCGCGGCTTGCGGCGCTGCAGCTCTGGCCAGCGACGTCGATGCTGTAGGGTCGGAAGTCACGAGCTTCGGTCTCGGACTCGTCCAGGAAATCGATGCAGCCTCTATGAACCTCTGGATCAAGTATCGCCACTTCGAGTCGGAAATCGATTTCCGCAACACCGCAACGGGTGCTGGTGGAACCCAGGACTTCCAGGATGTTGACTTGGTGTTTGCCGGCGCGCACATCTTCTTCTGATGCGACGGGCATGATGACGAAATTCGGCCGGGGGGCGTCCCCTCTCCCCGGCCGCATGTCTGGCAGGTAATTGAATAAAGAATGAGACTTTCCCGTCTATCAAGGCACTTGGGACAGTCTCTGACTATCTCCAAACTGATACCGGCTTCGGCCGGTATTCTTTTGCCTGAAGCAATCTCCCATCTGGACGAATTGGCGAAGGCGATTGCTGGACTGGATAACGCTCCAGTTCTGTTCGACAGGAAGCGGCGGGGCCAATGACAGACAGTTACGACGTTATCGTGATCGGAGCCGGGCCAGGCGGATATGTCGCCGCAATTCGAGCAGCGCAACTCGGGATGAAGGTCGCAGTCGTCGAGCGCGAGCACCTCGGCGGCATCTGCCTCAACTGGGGCTGCATTCCCACCAAGTCGCTGCTGCGCTCAGCCGAAGTCTATCATCTGGCAAACAACGCCGGCCAGTTCGGGCTCTCGCTCGAAGGCGGCGTCGGCTTCGACGTTGCTAGCATCGTGCAAAGGTCGCGACGCGTTTCCAGCCAATTGAACGGTGGTGTCGGTTACCTGCTCAAGAAGAACAAGGTCGACATCATCTGGGGCGAGGCCGCCATTTCCGAAGTGCCCGAACCGGCTCGCGGCGTTCCCGGGGCGATAACCGTCAGCGCGACTGCAAAACCAGCGGTCGAGCCACAGGCAGCAATTCCCAAAGGCGTCCTGGAGCCGGGCCTCTATCGCGCGCGCCACATCGTGCTTGCGACCGGTGCCAGACCGCGCAGCGTGCCAGGGCTGATGCCCGACGGCCAGCGGATATGGACGTACTTCGAGGCAATGAAGCCGCCGAGCCTGCCGAAATCGCTCATTGTCGTCGGGTCGGGTGCCATCGGCATCGAGTTCGCATCGTTCTATCGGACGCTGGGTGCCGCCGTCACCGTCGTCGAGATGCTGCCGCGCATTCTGCCCGCCGAGGACGAAGAGATTTCGCAGGCAGCGCGCGCGGCGTTCGAGAAACAGGGGATGTCGATCCTAACAAATGCGCGCGTCGAGAACGTCCGCACCTTCGACGATTCGATCACCGCCGAGGTCGTGGTCGAGGGAGAGCGCCAGACGCTCGAAGCGGAGCGGATGATCGTGTCGATCGGCGTCGAAGCGAACGTTTCCGGGCTCGGACTGGAGAACGCCGGGGTGGAACTTGCCGCGGGCGTCGTCAAGACCGACGGGTATGGGCGTACAACCGTGCCGGGCATTTGGGCGATCGGCGACGTCGCCGGGGCGCCGATGCTGGCGCATAAGGCCGAACACGAGGGCGTCGTCTGCGTCGAAACCATCAAGGGGCTCGCCACGCATAAAATCGACAAGCAAAATATCCCGGCCTGCACCTATTGCGAGCCGCAGATCGCTTCCATCGGACTAACGGAAGCCAAGGCCCGCGAACTCGGCCGCGAGATAAAGGTCGGCAAGTTTTCCTATCGCGGAAATGGCAAAGCGATCGCGCTTGGAGCCGGGGACGGCATTATCAAGACCGTGTATGACGCCGAAACCGGCAAGCTGCTGGGTGCGCATCTGATCGGCGCTGAAGTGACGGAACTCATCCAGGGGTTCGCAATCGCGCTGCGCCTCGGCGGTCGTGCCGAGGACTTGATCCATACGGTCTTCCCCCATCCCACTCTGTCTGAAATGATCCATGAGAGCGCGCTCGACTCAGTAAGGCGCGCGATCCACATGTGATATGTGGTGTCGTGCAGGTTCGGACGATCCGACGCCGTCACACTCGACTGGCGCGCCGGTGACGTTCTCCGGCCCGGCATACACCCCAACAGCGGAGGACGTCGGCGCGACATGCTTGACAAGAGGATGGTTGGCAACGTTTTGAGTATTTTCTGGTCCGCCGGAAACAATTTGCCGGCGATGCCGCGTTGGCGGCGCCACAGCCGGCACCTACTCGTCTTCGGGCTCGTGTGCGCATTCGCGATCCACGCGGCGCAGAGCGAGACGATACCCGAGCGGGTCGACACGGCCCTCGTGATTTCGATCGACGTATCGAGTTCGGTCAACGACGAACGCTACCGCCTTCAACTCGAGGGAATTGCGGCCGCGCTTGAGGACCCGGGCGTCATTACGTCCGTCCTCAGCGGACCGATTGGCAACATCGCTGTCGCGGTCGTGACATGGGCCGACGATCCCAGGCTGGCGATTCCCTGGACCATCATCAGCAGCGCGCAAGAGGCTGCCAAAATGGCGAACCGGATCCGTTCATTGCCTCCACAGGATGGAAAATTCACCTGTCTTGGCGGCATGATGCGGTACACGGCCGACAAGGTGCTGTTCCGCCTGCCAGTGCCGGCGACGAAGATCGTCGTCGATGTTTCCGGCGATGGTGCCGACAATTGCAGCGCCGAGGGACTGCTTTCGAACGCACGGCAAGACCTGATATCGGCGGGCGCGACGATCAATGGATTGCCGATCCTTGAAGGACCGACCTCGGAGGGCCTCGAAGACTGGTATCGCAATAATGTCATCGGCGGTAATTCGGCGTTCATCATGCCCGCGAACGGGTATTCGGACTTCGAGCGAGCGTTTCGCCAGAAATTCATTATCGAAATGAGTGCGTTGAAGTTCGGGCCGCTGGCAGATAATTTTGATGCGGCTTTATCAAATGCGACGCAACCTCACCGATAGCTTGTGACCGCGTTATAAAAATCCTGCTCTATCTCAAGGGCCGTTGTCAGGTGCTTTTTGGAGCGCGCACTGCGTGCATTCGCGTTTTCAGTGGCGCAATTCGTGATCGGGCATGACGCAGGCCTGCTACACTAGTGTCAGTGAAGTTCGTCAGAACATTACCGACTTGCTTTTGCGTGCAGGATTTCGGCACGTGCGGTTCTGGCACACGCTTTGCCTCTACAGAGTTTGTCGACCTCGGATCAACCGGGGCTAACAGGGAGAGGTGCTAGAGGAGACGCGGCCTGCTTTTCACTACTCTGTTGCGCCTTGCCGTTCAGTTCGAACGGAAGGTGCGGTTCGCGACGAGCGAAGCACGAAGTGTCCAGGCAGCAGCATTCTTCCAAACATCTAATCCGAGCTCGCAGTCACTCTGTTGGTTCGACGGTCGTTGACACTGCCGCCACTTTCGAAAGCCGGGGGTGTGACTCAACTAGAATTGTCGGCAAAAATGAGCCGGCATGCCAAGGAGGAATGTATGAAATCGAGATGGGCACTATTTGCCTCTGCTGCCACGACAGCGCTGCTTGTCGGCATGGCGGGACAGGCATTGGCTGCGGATTGGACGGCGGTCACGGACGAGCGTCTCCAGAACGCAGAAAAGAATGCAGACGATTGGTTGATCTACGGTCGTTCCTACAGTTCCCTGCGCTACAGCCCGCTGAAAGAAATCAATACCGAAAACGTCGCGAAGCTGAAACCGAAGTTCCAGATCGCCCTCGGCAGCATCGAAGGTCAGGAACTGACGCCGGTCGTCAACAACGGCATCATGATCGTCGCTGTTTCCCAGGAGCGCATCGACGCAATCGATGTGAAAACGGGCGAAAGACTGTGGCGTCACGAGATCAAGGTTCCTGCCGACGCGACGCAGTTTACCTGCTGCGGCAAGATCACCAGGGGCGCATCGCTCTATGGCGACAAGGTCTACTTCGCAACGCTCGATTCGCGTCTGCTCGCCATCAATGCGAAAGATGGCAAACTGGTCTGGGAAAAAACCCTGGCGGATTATAAGTCGGGCTACACCCTCACCATGGCTCCGACCATCGTGAAGGGCAAAGTGATGGTCGGCTTCTCGGGTGGCGAATTTGGCATCGTCGGCCAGATTCTCGCTCTCGACAGCGAAACGGGCGACGAAGTCTGGAAACACCGCACCATCCCGCAGCCAGGCGAGCCTGGCTATGACACGTGGGGCAAGGATTCGGCGAAGTACGGCGGCGGCGCAGCATGGCTGACGGCTTCCTACGATCCTGAAACCAACCTGACGTTCTGGGGCACGGGCAACCCGGCGCCGTGGAACTCGGCCATGCGTCCCGGCGACAACCTCTACTCCAACTCGCTGATCGCTCTCGATGCCGATACCGGTAAGCAGAAGTGGTACTTCCAGCACGTTCCCAACGATGCGTGGGACTGGGACTCAATGAACGAAGCTCTGCTGATCGATACCAAGATCAACGGCAAGGACTCGAAGGCCGTCATCCAGGCCCACAAGAACGGCTACCTCTACACGTTCGACCGTGCATCGGGTAAGTGCCTGCAGACCGTCGCGTTCTCGCCGCTCGACTGGGGTAAGCTCGACGAAAACTGCAAAATGATCGTCAAGCCCGACAAACGCCCCGGCGTCGACAAGAAGTCAACCTTCTGCCCGTCCTACTTCGGCGGCAAGGGCTGGGCGCATATGTCCTACAACCCGGAAAACTCGATGGTCTTCATTCCGACCACCGACATGTGCGTGACGCTGCATCACGAAGAAACGACTTACAAGAAGGGTACGATGTATCTTGGCGCCGGCGGCGAAATCCCCGAGCCGGGCAAGGGCATGCTGACCGCGGTCGACGTTGCCAACAACAAGGTCGCATGGGCCTGGAAGAACCCCTCGCCGCTGCAGTCGGGCAGCGCCATGGCGACGGGTGGCGGGCTCGCCTTCGTCGGCACGTTCGAAGGTGACCTCGTCGCCCTCGACCAGAAGGACGGCAAGGAACTCTGGAAGCACCGCAATCCCTCTGGGATCGTCGGTGGCGTGATTTCCTTCACCGCCGGCGGCAAGCAGCACATCGCGGTGGTTTCGGGTTACGGCGGGGCGTTCCCGCTGTGGGCCGGCACCGGTGTTCCACCTCACATCAAGAACAATGTGAACCCGGGCGCCACGCTGACTGTGTACGCACTCGACTAATACCGGCCGCCTGTAGAGACGCTGGACCGAACAGAACAAGGAAGGAAAGGGCCGAGCAATTCGCCCTTTCCTTCAGTCAGTTTAACTTCACGCAACCGGCGTGAGTAAATGGCTGGCGAGGGCTCCGGAAAGGCGCTTATCGATCGATAAAGAAAACGAAACTTGAGGAAGCACGAAAGAGGGTCGGGACGTGAGGAATCTGAACAGAATTGTTTCCGCGGCTGCGGTATCCCTGGCGGTGTTCGCGGCAGGTCTGCAGGCTGGCCCTGCCGATGCCGGAACACTCGAGAGATTGAAATCGTACGGCAAAATAACGCTGTGCGCCGACAGAGACCTGCTGCCGCACTCCAGCAGCACAATGGACCCGCCCGGGTTCGACGTCGAGGTGGCACAAGAGGTCGCCCGTCATCTGGAGCTCGAACTCGGATTTCAGTGGGTTGCCGCCTTCAAGGGCCAGCGTGCGATCCGCAACCTCTATGCGGGCGATTGCGATATCTTCATGGGGCTGCCGAAGGACAAGGACTTCCTCAAGGAAGCTTTCAGGCTTGACGTGACCGAGCCCTATTACACCGGCGGTTTTGCGGTTCTCCTGAGCAAGGATGCTCCGAGCACGAACCTTGAGCACTACAAGACGAAGGGCGTCGCGGTGGACATCATGACCGTGCCCGATTTCCGCCTCTTCGAACGCGGCTTCGAGCGCAAGCTTTATCATGGAACCGCAAAAGTCGTCGAAGCGATGAAGAGCGGGGAGGTGCAGGCCGCGCTGGTACCGGCACTGGAAGCAGGATGGCTCGCGCATACCCACCGGGAACTCGGCCTCAGGGTCCTCGACCGCACCGAGAAGCAATACATCTATCCGATGGGGTTCGGCTTGCGCAAGAAAGAGCAGGATCTCAAGCAGGCGATCAACGAAGCGCTTGCCAAAATCGAAGCCAGCGGCCGGCTGAAAGAACTGCGCGAGAAGTACGGCGTGGTCGATCTCAAACCGGACGACGGCAGCAAGCCTGAAAAGAAGGCGGCGGTCGAGGGCGGTTCGGGGGAAAAGGCTGCACCAACGCAGGTAGCCGAGGCGAAGGCCGATCCGGCGGCGCCCGCTCAAGGGAGCGAAGCGTCCGCGTTGGAAGCGGACTTCCCCAGTGATCCGGCTTCCATCAAGAAAGGCTACAGCCTCTACAAACAGGCCTGCTACAAGTGCCACGGACCGAACGGCGTTTCCGGTGGCACCAGACCGGACGTCCGCGCGTTTGCCGGTGATCATTACGAGATGTTTGCCATTGTTCAGGCCGGGGTCGTTGATCGCGGCATGCCGGCCTGGAACGAGTATCTCACTGAGACCGAGATGAAGCAGATCGTGGTTTACATCAAGAGCTTGCCAAAGCCTGAATGATGACCATTGATCCCTTGCGCGACGTTGAGGATCGCGATGCTGAGCGGGGCCTGGCGCTGTCGGGGTTCTGCAAGAGCGGTTGCCACGTTCTGCTGTTGGCAATTTCAGTTTTGTCGGGCTCCCTGTCGGTATTCGCGGCGGAAGAAGCCTTCGTCACCAACGAGAAGGACAACACCATCTCGGTGATCGACGTCGCCACCTCGGAGGTCGTTCGCAAAATCGCCACCGGCTCGCGGCCTCGCGGCATCGTCGCGGCCCCTGACGGTTCGATGATCTATGTGTGCGCCAGCGACGCCAACCGCATCGACTTCATCGACCCGCTCACCGGGGTGATTGCCGCCAGCATCAACGACATCCCTGATCCTGAGCTGATCGCGGTGTCTCCGGACGGGCACTTCCTTTATGCCACCAATGAAGAGGATAACGCCCTCAGCGTCATCGACGTGGGAGCTCGCAAGGTCGTGTCGGTCATCGATGTCGGTGTCGAACCGGAAGGTGTCGCCGTATCACCCGGCGGGCATCTTGTCGTCGTAACGTCGGAGACGACAAACATGCTGCACGTCGTCAACGCCGGGACACGCCAGCTTCTCGACAACGTGCTTGTGGGTTCGCGCCCACGCTATGCGCAGTTCACGCCGGACGGTACGAAGATCTGGGTGTCATCGGAAATCGGCGGGACGATCGCCATCCTCGATACCGCTTCGCGCCGCATCGTGAAGGAAGTGCGTTTCGAAGTTGCCGGCATCCGTGGCGAACAGATCCAGCCTGTCGGAATCCGCTTCAGCCCCGATGGCAGCCGGGCGTACGTGGCGCTTGGGCCAGCCAATCGCGTCGCCGTCGTCGACACGGCAACCGGCAAAGTGATAAAATATGTCCTGGTCGGCGTGCGCGTCTGGCATCTGGCGCTGTCAAAGGACGGCGGCAAACTGTTTACCACGAACGGTGGCAGCAACGACGTGACCATCATCGATACCAATCGGCTGACCGCCACCAAGACACTCACCGTCGGCCGGCAGCCGTGGGGCGTCGCCACGTTGCAGCGGAAGTAGCAGATTTCAGCCCGGAGGCGGTCGTGCAGTTCAACAACCATACATACTCGCGGACGAGCTTGGCACGGACGGCGGTGGTGCGAATTTTGAGGGGAATCGCGCTTTCGCTGATGGTTTGTGCAGGTTCGGTCCCGGTTGGCGCGGCCGGCGTCAAACCCGTCGACGATGCCCGGCTGATCGCCGCCGGGGCAGACACGGCGAACTGGTTGCACGCCGGCAGAACCTATGCCAACGACCAGTTCTCACCGCTGCAGCAGATCGATCGTTCCAACGTCAAGCGGCTCACGCCTGCCTGGATCCATCAGACCGGAATCGCGTCCACCTTCCAGACCTCGCCTATCGTCGCCGACGGGATCATGTACATCACGACTCCGTTCTCCAACGTCGAGGCGCTTGATGCCCGCACCGGCCGGCCGATCTGGCGCTACGAGCATGACCGCGGCGGCAAGAAGCCGTGCTGCGGCCCGGCCAACCGGGGTGTCGGCATCGGCTATGGCATGGTTTACGTCGCCACCGTCGACGCCCAGCTCGTTGCCCTCGACGCGGCCACGGGCAAGAAGATCTGGGCCATCTCGATCGCGGAAACGGGAGATGTCACGACCGAAGCGAAATCCGACCTGTCGGAGAACGATTCGCTGAAAGGCGCGAAAGTTACCGGTTCGACAGGCGTGGCCGCAGTGGCGGCGCCGCTTGTCTACGACGGCCTGGTGATCATCGGCATCACGGGCGTCGGCTATGGCCTGCATCTGGAAGGCGACCGGCCCGGCGCACCGCTCGGCGGAGTCGTCGGGGTGCGCGGACGTTATGGCCGGCCCGGCTTCATCGCTGCATTCGACGCGAAGACGGGCGAGAAGAGGTGGAGCTTCGACACCACCCAGAAGGGCTGGGAAGGCGATTTCGTCACGCAGACCGCATACGGAGTCAAGCTGAACCGCGACGTCGAAAAGGAGAAGGCGGAAGTCGAAAGCAACAAGGAGGCGTGGCGCTATGGCGGAGGATCGGTGTGGCAGACGCCAGCCGTTGATATCGAGCGTGGCCTTCTCTATTTCGGCATCGGCAACCCTTCTCCGCAGGCGACCGGCGAAGGGCGGCCCGGCGACAATCTCTATACCGTCGCGCTGGTTGCGCTCGAAGCCAGGACCGGAAAGCTTTCCTGGTACTACCAGCAGGTGCCGCACGATCTGTGGGGTTACGACGTCGCCAGTCCGCCGTCGCTTTTCGAGATTGAAATCGGCGGCGAAAAAATTCCGGCGGTCGGTCAGGCGAGCAAGCTTGGCTGGTACTTCGTGCATGACCGCCGCGATGGACGGCTGCTGTTCAAATCGGAAGCCTTCGTGCCGCAGGAGAACATGTTCGCGCTGGCGACGGCTGAAGGCACGCGGATTGCGCCGGCGGCGGCCGGCGGGTCGAACTGGTCGCCAACGGCCTACGATCCGGCATCGCGCTATGTCTACGTGGCGGGGATGCACATTCCGTTCGTCTATCGCCGGCAGACGATCCCGGCCACGGCCGACAAACCGGAAATTTCCTATAGCGTCTTCGAGCCGGCCAAAGAGCCGAACTGGGGCATCCTTAGCGCGATCGACCTTGGCAACGGCGGACGCATCGCATGGCAGCAGCGGACGGACCAGCCGCTCGTCGGGGGGGTGCTCGCGACCGCTGGCGGGCTGGTGTTCACCGGCGAAGGCAACGGCGACTTCTCGGCTTTCGATGCGGCGAGCGGCGAGAAGTTATGGAGCTTCTACTGCGGGGCGGGCGTCAATGCGCCGCCCATGGCGTTTGCGATCGACGGCCGCCAGTATGTCGCCGTGGCCGCTGGGGGCAGCAAACTCTGGGGCTACCGCACCGGGGACTCGGTTTTGGTATTCGCATTGCCGCAGGAGAAGGCTCAGTGAAAGATTCCGAGTGCCTTCGTTACCCGCGGTTTCCCGGTCGGCGTGCCGTCAAACGCTGCCGCTTGACGTTGAGCCGCATGATCTTGGCTTGTGTTGCAGCCGGGTTGGCGTGGGGTCTCGCGGCGCCTTCAATCGCCGAAGAAATCCCGACCTACACGAAGGCGCAAACGGCTCAGCCCGATTGCAAGAATGACCGGCCGGCAGATCGTGCGATCCACGGCTGCCCCGACATGATCGAAGCACCCGACGGCGATCCCTATGAGCGCATTCGCCTCTATACCATGCGCGGTTTCGCCTGGCTGAAGGACGAGGAGCCGATTGCTGCGGTTTCCGATTTCGACAGGGCCCTGCAGCTCGATCCGGAGAACAGAAGCGCCATCAGGGGCCGCGCCTGGGCCTATGAAAGAATGGAGAAGTACGATGGCGCCATCCGGGACTGGACGCTACTCATCAAACTCAATCCTCGCGAATACGAATACTTTCGGGAGCGCGGCTATAGCTATCACCTCGACGGGCAGTACGAACTCGCGGTCGCCGACTTCTCCAGTGCCCTCAAACTCGACAAGAACGGCATCGACAGCCATATCGGCCGGGCGCTCGCCTACGGCGCGATGGATAAGATGCCCGAAGCGCTTGCCGATTTCGAAGCCGCGCGCACGTTGAACCCGAAATACTCCGCCGTTTATATTGCCCGCGCAGAAATGTGGGAGCGCAAAGGCAGCATCGACAAAGCCATCGCGGACTACAGACGCGCGCTCGATCTCAACACAACCAATCGGAAGGCCGCGCATGCCCTGAAGCGGTTGGGCGATCTCAACGTCCCGAGGAGAAGGCTCAGTGAGTGAAGCGGAGGTCATTTGTTCTTCGCGAATTGCAGGCAGGCATGCCGGCAAGGGATGCTGCTTGAAATATGCCTGCACGATCGCTGCGTTTGCATTGCTGGCCACGCACGCGTCTGCCGCGGGACTGCCGAGCTACACCGAGCCGGTGAAGCCGCATGCCTACGAATGCGAACCCGACACGCCAGCCTACCAGGCCATCCGCGGCTGTTCGAATCTGCTCGGCAGTCCCGATACCGACCCGCAAATGCGAATTCGCATCTACACCATGCGGGGGTACGCCTGGCTGAAGGAAGAGGAACCGCTCGCCGCCGTGTCGGATTTCAGCCGCGCCATCCAGCTCGACGCGAGTAACGCCAGTGCCATAAAGGGGCGGGCGCGAGCGTTTGAAATTCTCAAGCAGTACGGCGATGCGATCGAGGACTGGACGCGCCTGATAGCGGCGAAGCCCAGCGAACCTGAGAACTACCGCGAGCGGGCTTATGCCTATCACCTCAACGGCAACTACAAGCTTGCGGTCGCCGACTTTACGGCCGTGCTCAAGCTTGACGAGAAGAATATCGACAGTTGGATCGGGCGCGCGAACGCCTACGACGCCTTGGACAAGCTTCCCGACGCGCTTGCCGATTTCGACAGCGCGATAAAGCTTGACGCGACGTATCCGGCAGTCTTCACGGCGCGCGCGGAGATGTGGGATCGACGGGGTGAAAACCTCAAGGCGATTGCCGACTACCAGGAGAGCCTCAAACTCAACTCGATCAATCTGAAGGTCAGACAGGCCCTGCAACGGCTGGGGATCTCTCATCCCTATCCGTGACGTGCGCTCGGCTGCCCGGTGTCGCCGAAGGCGACATCAAAACATGGAGTTCAAATCACGATGAAGTCGTTCAAACCATCGCGGCGCGAAGCCCTGGCGCTTGCAGGGGGCGCCGTTGCCAGTGTCGCCGGGAGCACCCTCCTGTCGCCACGCGACGCGGTCGCCAAGGCGCCGTTCTCGGCTGCCAAGCCCGACGCCTTTCAAAGTTTCAAGCATGGCGACATGCAGATCAGCGTTGTGTCGGACGGCTATCTGGCATTCGGCGACGGCCGCAAGCTGATGATCGGTCCGACGATCGAGGAGATGGGCCGGCAACTCGAGGCAAACTTCCTGGCACCCGACAACATGGTGCTCGAAGAAAACATCACGGTGGTCAACACGGGTTCCAAACTGGTCATCATCGATACCGGCATGGGCGCCAGCAAGATGTTCGGCGATACAACCGGGCGCCTTCCCAACAACCTGAAGAGCGCCGGGATCGATCCGGCGGCGATCGACGCGGTGATCCTCAGCCATTGCCATCCCGACCACGCCGGCGGGCTGGTCGACGCCGAGGGCAAATCGGTGTTCCCGAACGCACAGGTCTACGTCAACGAAGAGGACTTCAAGTTCTGGACCGATGAGGCGAAGCTTTCCGGTGACGCCAAACCGTTCGTCGAACTGGCGCGGGCTAATCTTCTCCCGCACAAGGACCGCATGGCGTTCATCAAGGGCGGGCAGGAGATCGTCACCGGCATTACCGCGATCGATGCGCCGGGCCACACAGTCGGCCATACCGTGTTCATGCTGACGTCGGGCGGCAAATCGCTGGCGGTCACTGCCGACTGCGGTCATCACAGTGTGCTGATGGTCGAGACGCCGAAGATCGAATTCGTCTACGACACCGATCCCAAGCTGGCCGTGCAATCGCGGCTGAAGATCTGGGACATGCTGGCCACCGACCGGATCCCGTTCATCGCGTTCCACTTCCCGTGGCCTGGCGTCGGCAATCTGGCGAAGCAGGGCGAGGGCTATCGCTACTATCCCTCACCGATCCGTCAGGGATGAGGCGGCAAGGAACTGCGGAATGGACTGAAGCGGGGAAGGGAACAATTCCGAAACCGCCGCCTGATACTGCAGCCGGTTTGGCTGCCCCGAAATATTGAACGGAGGAACGAGGATGAGAACGACCGCCGGGATATTCACGGCCAAGCTTGGTGTTATGCTTGGGCTGCTATTTGTGATGATTGCCGGCGGTTCCGGGCCGGGCATTGCCGCCGACGAAGAATGGGACTCGCTGCGTGCGGACTTCTTCGGCGATCGCAAGGTCGATGCTGCCACGAACGGCTACAAGCTGTTCGTCGACAACAGCGTCAAGGACGCCGCGATGATCCCGGTTTCGATCCGGATTCCTTCCGCATTGGTCGACGTCACGAGCAAGGTTCATCTGCTGGTCGACAATAACCCGGTGCCGCTGGTCGCTGTGATCTCGTTTGGACCGGGCTATCGAAACGGCGTCGACATCGGTGAGCGCAGCTTCGATACGCGAATCCGCATGGACCGCCTTTCGAAGGTGCGTGCCGTCTTCGAAACGGTCGATGGAAAACTGTTCATGGCGGCGGGCTTCGCGGCCACCGGAGGCGGGTGTTCGTCGGCTTCGGCCAAGGACGCCGAAAAGGCTCTGGCGCAGCTCGGCCGCGTCAAGGTGAAGATCGCTTCCCAGCCCAACATCGGGCCAGCCTGGCGCGATGCGATCGTCATGATTCGTCACCCGAACTTCACCGGCATGCAGCCCGATGCCAAAAGGGGCGGCTTCACTCCGGCCTGGTTTGTCGAGAAGATCGACGTTTCACTGAGCGGGGAGGCGGTGTTTTCGATCAGTGGCGGCATCTCGCTTTCCGAGGATCCCAACTTCCGGTTCACTTTCGCAGACGAAAGAGAAAACAGCGTGCTGGCGGTTACGGCCATCGACTCGAAGGGAACGCAGTTTTCCGGCCTGGGCGGGCCAGGCAGCTGATCGCGGGATCAGCCGAATGAAAAGACACGGATTTGCATCCCCGTCTGCGCGGGACGCGAAAACAATTGTGCGCAAGCAAGGCATGCGTGCGCGAACTGGCACAAAAGATGCTCTGCGTTAACTAAACCAGACACGCAGGGAGGCTTCAATTGAGTACCATCAGTGAAAAGTCATTGAATACGATGCCGTTCAAGCGGTCCCTTGTGCACACGGAAGATAGCTATTCGCTGACGCGGCAACAAAAGCGTGTGCTCAGGCTGTTGAGCGAAGGCAATTCAAACAAGGTCATTGCGGCCCGGCTCAAGATCACGGAAGCGACCGTCAAGGCGCACATGTCGGAGATTTTCCGGACCATGAATTGCCAGAACCGCACTCAGGCGGCGCTGATGGGGCTGTGTCTGAGGTTCGGGCTGCCTGTCAACATCATCATAGGCGATAGCGAACCGACCACTGGCAAGAGCTTGCCCGAACACTGACTGGCGGCTGAGTTTTCGCGAAAAGGGCAGGCGGCCGGCTCGGCGACATACTTCGGGAGGCCGCTACATGTGTCGCAATTCTGGAGCGGTCGCCGTGCCGATGACTCGTAATTGGACGGACGCTGAGCTTTCAAAGCCGTCAGCAGAGCGTTCGCCATGTCGCTGTCGGCGAAGCTCGCGCCGTCAAGTTTCGTTATGACAACCCATGATTGCGACTACAGCTCTCCATGTTCGGGGGGTTTCTTGCGTGCAACGTCTGAATGACCGCCTGAAGCGGGCACGTTATAGAAAACGTCCGTCCTGCTCGCTTATTCCGCCGGAACTCGAAAAAAAGGTGTTTGAGCCGGCTCGGCGGACAAAAGTGCGGTTGCGCCGAGGCGGACCCGATGGCATCGGCACGTGCGCGAACGGGCTTGAATATCGGCCGCTTAGCCCTTAGAGCATCGATCCAAAGCGTATCGCGCGTGGCTCGCCAATGGCGTGTTCGACGCGGGTACGTCCACTTCGGTAAGGAAAAGATAATGGCCAAGGCAAAATTCGAGCGGACGAAGCCGCACGTCAACATCGGAACGATCGGTCACGTCGACCACGGCAAGACGTCTTTGACGGCAGCGATCACGAAGGTGCTGGCTTTGTCGGGGGGTGCGAACTACACGTCGTA